>DAHF01000120.1:4806-24001 GCA_002495845.1 Sulfolobus sp. UBA167 | reverse complement strand
GGGGAATACTAGTGGAATATTTGGATTTTTCCTAATGCCATCTGTAGACTATTTAGTTAACCCCAATGTTATCGTAAATGATCTATTTCCTTCAAACTTCATTACCTTTAACCCCTCTTCGCCCCCATCTTTTTGGTGGGAAGCTGTATGGGGCGAAAATTATTATGAAGGCGAAATAATCTATGCGCTGGCATTACTAGGAAAATACGGAAACTCACAAGCACTCAGTTTAGCAGAGCAATCATGGTCAGCATACTATAATCAACTAGCGCTATTTAACGGACAAACCTACACTTCTTCCTTAGCGCGTTTTATACTCGCCACCATACTGTTATATAATATAACTGGCAATAGTGTGTACAAAAATGCGTATACAACACTAGGAAATTGGCTTTTGCAATACCAGAACGACAGCAAGTATGCCTATGTGTATTTACCAATGTGGTATCATAAAGATGCAGAAGTTTCCGCTGTAAACGGCTTTAATACATACGGATATATAATAAATTCAACACGTCAAATGGATGTAGGTACAGTTATCTCTGGTTCTTCTATAGCTTTAAGTTCGTTTGAGGATATTCCAGTAAATACAACATACGGGATATCATTATTAACGAACGGGACAGGTAGGTTACCGTTCACCTATACTAATAGCCTTAACGTTAGCGGAGTATTTACGACATATTTATGGATGAATGGAGGTGGAACAGAAACCACAGCCAATATTACTATTACTGTACAAATTGCAAATTCAGGGAAAGTACTGCAAACAATAGGCACCGCAACACTAACTAATGTGCAAGTTCAACCAGGCGGGAGTAGTGGTTCACCGCCATATTATCCAATTAGAATACAAGTACCAGTTCTTACTACTATAAACGCCCCACTTGGAAGCACACTTATTATCGCATGGAACATCAAAGCACCACAAACAGTATATGTACTGATCGATTCTACTAATGGTCCCTCTAACGTTTCGATTCCACTTACATGGAAGAACCCGTTTTATAAGCTCTTCACAATACCCGAAATTACGAATCAAAACCCTGGGGTACATGTGTACCCACAGCCATATCTCTTGGATGTTAGCGCAATCTCGGGACAAGCACTTGTTGCACTGTATCATGCTACAAATAATCTAACTTACTTACAACATGCAGAACTAGTAGCACAAGCGATTCATTATGGGGAAGTGCCAACACCCTCTTACGGTTTGCTAGGCGTTAATAATCCACCCGTAACCTTCAGATTGTGGGTTTATGCCAACTACAGCGCAGTAGATGCAGATTACTATACCTACAAGGCTGAATTAGTAAGCGAGTTCGCAGACATATTAGGCAACAATACTCTCGCATCTTTGGCCATTAGTAGAGTATGGCAAAGGTCATCGTATGATTATCCTTCAACATACATGTACTATGTCGCCCGCTATGGCAGTGGATTACAGATGAACAGTGAAACTCAGGCATTTGGTGATGTAGCTACACAAGATTATGTAAGCACATGGGCGCCAGCAAATTTGGCATTGTTTTGGGCGTCATTACCAACACAATCTTATGTAGTGAATCAGACATGGAATGGAACAGCGCTAAAGATATACCTTTATGCTTACAGCAATAGCCATGTTAGGTTAGTATTTCTCACATCTTTCGTCAATTTCAACATAATTGTAAATGGAAATTACACTAACTACAGAGTAAATCATCAAATATTGCAAGTTGTATTTACACCAAAATCTGGGTTAAATAGTATTATAATCGTACCAAATCCGACAAACCAAACAAGCCAAAACACAAGGACTAACACTAGCACAAGTACAACTACACCACCGATTTCTTTTCCAGGCCTAACGCCACAGCTGAGACAATTATTAGGTTTTGTAATATATTTTCTTACTATCGGCTTAGTGTACTTAGTTAGCAGAAATAAAGTAATTACAACGTTAGGAAGTTTGGTGGCTATAGTAATAATTTGGGCATTAGCGCTATGGCCCACGTATATGCTATTCTTGATCGGGGCGGTATCATTATTCATGTTGTTTTATGCAATCAGACGTGGGGGAAAATGGGGACTAAACTAATAATAAACGTGATATTTTTCGACATTATGTTAGCTTTATTGATGTTTAGTTTTATGTCAATTAGTCCACCAAATATTGCCAACCTTCCAACGGCACAGCAGGCACAGTAGCAAGCAAATACAACGTGGAATTTAACAGTAGCGACTATTAATTGGGGATCGCTGTGGCCATTGTTTTACTTTATCGATTGGCTCATTTGGATTGTAACCACAATTTTTGCAGTAGTTGTCTTCATTTTCAATGTCTTTACGACATCACTAAGCCTGCTTTCGTCAGCACCAGTAGTTGGGTCTTATCTGCTGATTTTCGCAATTGTAATTAATTTTGTCCTTATCTGAGAAATTGTAAAATTGATAAGAGGGTATAATAATCCGGGTGATACCATGGATTTTTACAATGCTAACGAAATAAAAACAAGAATCTTAAGAAGAAAGATTCTGCATTTGATTGCTGAGAATTATATGCTTAGCGCGTCTCTGATTTCGCATACTATGCTTTTATCATACACTACTGTGCTTAGAAATTTGAGGATATTGAGCGATCAGGGATACATTGAATTGTATAAAGATGGGCGGACACTCTATGCAAAAAATAAATCTAATTGGAAAGAAGATAATATAGTAATTTAATGTAAAAATATTCAACAGATCAACTAAGCACATAACTTTATATCCTTTTTCTTTTATAATTTAAAGTAAATATTCTATTTATAAAAAACTAGTAAGAAAAGTTAACAAAAGTTAAAAAGCTTTACTGTATAATACTGTCGTAAAATCTATTCAGAATACTTTCGGTCAACTCTCTCTCTTGACGCACATGGAACCAGTAAGATAGGTATAGCGGATATTAATAAACTCTCTAAAGTTATTACTCGGTGAAAAAGTATTCCTGTGAGGTATGTCTGTAAAAATTGTGGAGCAGAATTATACAGATTTGAGAGAGTTGGACAAGACTTCTACGGGGTTAGGACACCCTCAGAGATAAGGGCTATCTTTGGTGGTAAATGCCATCACTGTGGACATGAGTTCCAAGTCCCGTCTATGGAAGACATAGCTATCAGACCTAAGAAGCAGTTAAAGGTAAAGATATATTAAATCTAATAGTTTCTCAAAGTCTATTTCTCCTTTTGAGTATTTTATTCCTAGTTCCCTGAGTTCAGGGATAGATGAGAGTATCTTAGTTACATTTTTAGGCTCTGGCTTAAAGGTAGCTGAGTCGTAGTCTAAGATGAAAGCTTTATTCTCGTTCACTATGACGTTCTTCCATGGTCTAGATAACTCCTTGTGTTGGACTTTAAGTTTCTCCAACTCCCTGGCAGAGATCAGGGCTAGCTTCAGATCCTCAGGGAAAGGTTTCTTTGATAGCTCCCTCCCATCGGCTAGCTCCATCAAGATGAAGTTCTTCCCGCAGAGGAACACCTTAGGGGAGACGGGATACGCACTCCTTTGATATTTGCACTCCATTTCCATGGAGCTTTTGGGCGAGTCGGTCCTCCTTATTTTGATCACCTTGAGGTCTGGCGTGAGGGCCACCACTCCGGTCTTGCCCTTCCCCAAGGCTATCACGTTGTTTACCTTTACCTTACCAGCTGAGAGTAGGTGAGTTATCCCTGCTTCTTTCAGTTCCTCCTCTATTTCCCTTGAGAAGCGAGGGAATATGAACTCCTTCACTTCAACCAAGGGGGAGTCTTCCTCATGAAAGCTCCTTCTCTCCCTTTCTTTGCTTCCTTCTCCCATCTCGTGCTGACCTCGTGTTCAACTTTTATTGTGATCGACCTAGAAACTACCTCCTCCGGGGAGGTGAACTTCCTCCTCTTTATCGCGTAAAGCCTGCCATCTTCACCTATCCAGACGTTCTCGTTCTCCTTTACGAAGTCTTCTGCCCCGTTCATATAGAAGAAAGGTCCTTGCTGGGGATAGAACTCTCCTATGTTCCTCTCTTGGAGCTGAATCCCTATAACTATTCTCTCGCCTTCCTCCCACGCTTGGACGTCGATTACTCTAAATCCGTTTGTAGACAGCTCTTTCCTTATCCTCTCAATGCTCTTTGAGACTTGGCCCCACAATATGTCACTAGAGACCTTTTCCTTGACGTTGATCTCCACTAGGAGGACGTCCCCGAGGGGCTTACCCTCGACCTCTCTGGGGAAGAAATATTCCATTGACGGGTTCATAAGGAAAGTCCTCGACGCCAGGGAAAACGTGCCCAGGCTCTTCAAGGAAACTGCAGCTGCGGCGTTCCTCTTCGGGTCGACTGGGTCTATGACTACTAGCGGGTCTTCGAATTTCTTCTCTCCTTTTTCTATCTCAACCTTCACTTGTGGCCTCCACGAGGAAGCTTGTCTGAGTACTTCTTCAAAGGATCCGTATTTTATGACTAGAAGCTCGCATATGTACCCTGAGAACCCCATTACCTTGATCTCTGCGCCGTAGACCCCTATTCCCTTCATGAACTGTTTGAGTACTCTAACGTCGTCCTTCTGCTCCTCCGTGAGGTGTGAATTGACGAAGTTTGTGTGAAAAGGAGTCCTGTCCACGGCTGTAACTATGGAGCTCCCGTTCTCTACCTTGATCGCAGGGACTAAGTCTACCTCAATTAACCCATCCTTCACTATCAAGTATGGGTGCTCGGCGTAAGCCTTCTCGGTGCTGTAACCTATCATTCTTGACTCTAAGTCCATCACTATCTCCTCCATCTTGTCCTTCATGTTCCTATCGAAGAAAATGAATACGTCTACATCGCTGGAGCCACGTAGCCAAGTACCTTTAGCGAAGGAGCCTTGCACTTGGAAGTCCATGTCTTTGATCCTCTCTAGAATAGGGGAGAGGTGCGACTTGATGTTCTCTTCGTCCTCCTTGTTAGGCTTTATTCTCCTTAGGACTTCATCCTTTAGCTCTGACAGAGTGTAGTTGTTCATATATAGGTCCCTTAGGTGTGAGCGTGCTCTTAAAGAGCTTCACTTCTTTTATCTTGAAGTCCTCGAAGACTTCGTCCCTTTTAGATTTTCCTATGTCCCTCAGCTTGTCGACAGCCCTCCCAGACTTAATCCTGCACAAAGTCAAATGGGGTGAGAACTCGTTCTTGTCCTCAAAGTAGATTTTCCTCTTCCTCAGCTCCCTGACTAACTGGTCCCTTATGTCCCTCAGCTCGCCTTGGTCGTCTATGCCTATCCACATTACCCTCGGTCTGTCTTCGTTAGGAAAGAAACCAACTCCCCGCGCCACAATGCCGATTTCGTTGAAGCTCACTCCTTCCATGGATTCCTTTATTGCCTCTAGCTCGTTCTCACTCTTCTCACCTATGAAGAGCAAGGTGAGATGGAGGTTCTCGGGCTCCACGGTCTTCGCGTCCGCTCCACTATGGTTTATTTGGTCTAGTAAGCCTATAATTTTTTGATTAACTGGAATATCAACTGCAATAAATAGTCTCATAGTTTATAACCCACTTTAGTGTAGATATGCGTGGTCTAAGATTAAAGTCCTTTTAATAGCTGGGATGCCCGGTTCCGGGAAGAGCGTCTTTTCAAACATGTTAAAAGAGAAGGGAGCTAAGGTAGTGGTCATGAGCGACGTGGTGAAGAAGAGGTTCAGCGAAGAAGGAAAGCCGGGGGAGAGGCTTATGGATTACGCTAAGAGGCTAAGGACTATATACGGAAACGGAGTAGTAGCAAGGCTCAGCGTTGAGTCTGTGGGATCACCTTCTCCTCTAGTCGTATTCGATGGGGTGAGGAGCCTCGATGAGGTTGAAGAGTTTAGGAGCTTGCTCCAGGGTAACGAGATTTTCTTGGTTTCGATCCACTCTCCTCCCTCGCTCAGATACGAGAGAATAATGAATAGGATGAGGCCTGACGACTCTAAGGACATCTCCCTAGTGAAGTTGAGGGATAAGGAGGAACTTGAGTTCGGCCTCGGTAGCGTGATAGCGATGTCGGACTACATAATTACGAACTCCTCCTCCATGGCTGAATTTAAGATTGAATGCGAAGATTTCATGAAGAAGGTGCTGAAGATTGGATAAAGTAACTGTCGTTGCTGAGGTTAAGCCCTCAGAGGTGAAGGAGAAGGTAATTAATGCTGTGTCCAATTTCTTTATATATGAAAAGATCAAGGAGGACTCTCTAGATCTATCTCTAGTGCTGACGTTCGAGTCTTCCTCGCTAAAAAGCCTCATGAAGATCCACAAGGCATTAAGGGAGGAGAAGATCCTTGATGCCTCTAGGAAGTATCTGCTCCGAGGGCTTGAGAAGGACACAATAACTTTCATGATCCATAAACAAGCAGCAGCTGCTAGAGTTCTGACGTTCGTCGATAGCGAAGAGGAGTCGCCTTTGGGGCCTATAAAGTTCTTTATAAAGAGCGACAGAGCCAGGGACGTGATAGACTGGTTAGCCCCCAAGACAAGCCACGGAAGGCCTCTGTGGGAGAACCCCATGCCTTAGGTTAGGCTTTAAAAAGAAAATTTCCAAGTTTAGTTGATCCACTTAATGAACAGGCAAGATGCATCATTCTTCAATGGAGAGCCGACGGGCGAAAGTAGTTTTTACTCCTTCTAGGTTACAAAAGAATGAAAGCCTCACTTCAGGGCGTGAGGAAGTCAGCAGATGTCCCTTCATTCTATACGTTGATGAAGGACAGATCATCGGGCAAGACGACTCTAGGGAAGGTCCTCCTTGCTGCATCTAGCAAAGGTCTGGAGTCGGTATACCTAGCACTTATGTGTGTCAATGCTAGAAGTTTGACGTTGCTTTCCAGCGCTATTGATGAAGCCTCGCTCGCGTTGGAATGTCCGTATGTAAGCGCGGATGGCTCATCCAAGAACGTCGAGTCGTGAATCAACAAGTCAGCGTCCTTTGAGGCATCAACTGTGGATTGGCAAGGTCTGGTGTCTCCAGTGTATACTACCTTGCTTCCCTTCCTGGTTATCAGGAAGTCCTCATGCCTTAATAGCGACCCGTTAACCGTGACGTCGTTTCCCTCCTTTATCTTCCTCAGCATTGCCCAGTCCTTGACTCCAATTCTGTTCAGCTTTTCGACGTCTAGGTTTACCCTGTCCTTCTCCTGGATAACGTACCCTTGAGAGGGCACAGTGTGGCATGTCTTGAATCTTTTTATTACAAGATCTTTATTTTCAAATTCATCTATAAACCTGAGCTCAAATCTCGGCCTGAAGTGTGTGTACTCGAACGCTGAGTAGAGGAATTCTCTGAGGTTTGAAGGCCCCATGACGTAAAGCGGTTTTTCCCTATTTAGCATTCCCATGCTCTCTATCAAACCCACCAGACCTAACACGTGGTCCCCGTGCAAGTGAGTTATCCCTACAAAGTCTAAGGACACAGAGCTGAAACCGTACTTCATGAACGTGTACTGAGTTCCTTCTCCACAATCCAGCAGTGCTGAAAAGCCTTCCCTCTTGACTAGGAAGGCAGGGAGGTTCCTCTCTTTGCTTGGAGCACCTCCTCCTGTCCCCAAGAAGTATACCTTCATCATTTTCTCACCACGTAAATTTTCCTAGATAGAGACTTATGCATGTACATGAAATGTATCTCCTCAACCGAAAAACCTGCGGACTTCAAGTTATCGTCGAAGTCCATTTTAGCGTCAGTGGAAAACACCAGTTTTCCTTTGAGGATCTCCGCCGTAGAATAAAAGAATTCCTCATATAAGGACTTCAGCTCACCAGTGAACTTGGTAGACCTCCCGTAAGGAGGGTCGGTAGCTACGCTGTCTACCCTCCTGAAAGGGAGTGATGACGCTGAACCTTGAACCAGCTGGCAGTCAAGGGAGAAGCTCTTCAAGTTTTCCTTGCTCTTCCATGTCATATAAAAATCGAAGTCCAATCCGTAACACTTGTATCCTAACCAAGATGCCTCAATGAGGAGCGACCCCAGGCCACAGAAAGGGTCAGGAAAAGTCTCCTTGGGGGTTGATAAGTTCACTAACAATCTAGATGTCCTAGCTGTCATGGTCCCTGACTGGGTGAAGGGTTTCTTGTTGTGGGCTTCCAACGTCCGGTTGTCTACCGCATCCTTTCTTCTCCCTAGTATTATGTTGCCATCGCTGAATATCATGTCAAGCTTCTCGCACGTCCTAGACAGCTTGATTCCTTTTATTGCCTCATTATAGATAGGCGTGAACTCACTCTTCATCTCTCCAAGGGCTACGTCTACGTCTATTGAGAAGCAACCCCCCTTGAGTTCCTCGTTCACCTCTTTAGGATCATTAGTCACGGTGATCAAGTCTCCGTTTCTCTTGATCAAAGCAGACTTTGAGGAAAGAGTGTCCTTACTCCACTCCCCTAGTGCGACGCCTGACATGAGGTGGATATCCTCGTACCTAGTCTCAGTCAAAGCCCTGAGTTCGGCCAAGGAGAGGAAAGGGTCTCTCCAGTTTAGGACAGCGTATTTCATAAGCTTAACGCAATTGTCTTAGATATGTCTACAGTTATTACTTCTTCGTCGTTTTTCACTGTGTTTGTCCCGAATATCTTCTTGACGCCTGCTTTCTTCAGCTTGGACTTAGAGTCGTTAACAAGGAGAACGTGGCATGCAGAAGCGATGACGCTGTTGGCTCCCCTTTCATACGCGTATTCCGCGGCCTGGGCTATTGTACCCCCTGTGCTTATCACGTCGTCTACTAGGATCACGTCCTTTCCTTTGAGGTTAACGTTAGGTGCCTCCTTTATGGTCGTCTTACCGGTCTCCTTGTCCCTGATCTTCTCTATGAATGAAAAATCCCCACCAACGATCTTGGCTATCCTCTCAGCCCTACTGAGAGCGCTTCTGTCAGGTGCTAAGACGAAGGGCTGGTTGACGTGCTTCTTGATCTCCATCCCTATCTCCTCATAAGGGCTCACAGTCCTCACCTGACCTGAGAAGTACTTCATTTCCTCTTCGTGATGTGGCTCCACAGTCAATAGGGAATCTGCCCCAGCTTGGTATATCAACCTGAGCACAGTCTTGACGCTTATAGCCTCGCCTTCCATGAACCTCCTGTCCTGCCTAGAGTACGCTAAATAAGGCACCACAGCGTGTATCTTCGTGGCCCCCATGTCTTTCAATGCCTCGCTTATGAAGAATAGCTCCATGAGCCTCTTATCTTGTTCCGGGAAAGTGGATTGTACTAACACTACCTCGTTGTCTTTGACCGTCTCCGGGACTCTGACGTATGATTCGCCGTCAGGGAATATCTTGCTTTGTACTTTCACTATAGGTAAAGAAAGCAATTTAGCTATTCCGTCGTCTATGCCGTTTGAAGCCGGCCCTCCTACTATAATCATATGGACTTCTCTCAAGGGAAGCTTTTAAGATTAAAACCTCTAACTCATTCCATGTATTTTGTCTTTTTCGTGGGGACAGCAGGGTCTGGGAAGACTACCCTGGTGAAGGCATTCAACGATTACCTTAACGACATGCAGATGGACTCCGCAATAATAAACCTAGACCCAGCAGTAGAGAATCTCCCTTACACACCTTCTCTGGACGTACGTGACTACGTCGATGCACAAGAAGTGATGGAGAAGTTCAACCTCGGTCCCAACTCGTCTCTCATAGCAGCGTCAGACCTCATACTCACCAAGGCGTCAGAGATCAAGGAAGAAGTAGACCAGATTGAGTCGAACTACGTTTTGGTCGATACGCCGGGGCAAATAGAGCTCTTCGCTTACCGTGAAACGGGCAGGATGTTGTCCTCCCTCATAGCTGGGGACAACAAGAAGGCAATGGCTTTCCTTATCGACTCTTTCATAGCTAAGGAAGCCAGGAGCTATGTCTCCATGCTCCTTCTTTCAAGTTCGGTGAAGTTCAGGATGGACATGCCTACGGTCAACTTGCTAAGCAAGGTAGACCTCCTCACGGACAAGGAACTTCAGGAGATATTGACGTGGAGCAACGGAGAGGAGTTAGTCGACAGGTTGGGCACAATAGATGAATATTCCTATGAGCTGGTGAAGTCCTTAGTAGAGAGCTTGTCAGCTCCGCCGATACCTGTCTCTTCCACGTCAAACGTGGGGATAGACGGTTTTTACGCTGAGGTTCAACGCATCTTCGCGGGAGGGGAAGACTTCTTAACAGAGGAAGGGAACCCGACGCTGTGAAGATTTTTTAATTCTATTATTTTACATATCATCATGAAAGCTAAAGTAGCGGACGCGTTGGCGTTCTCCGATATCATATCGGCGGTAGAGAACTTCATTCCTGAAGTTAACATGGTAGCTACGCGTGATGGTTTGAAGATCTTTGGGGTAGACACAGCAAAGGTAGCTTTCCTCTCCATCAATTTACCTGCAGGTTATTTCGAGGAGTATTCTGTTGACGGAGAGAAGGAATTGATAGGGGTCAAGCTGGGAGATCTCTCTGACGTACTGAAGAGAGGAGGAAAAGAAGACCTCCTCGAGATAGAAACTAAGGAAAACACTATATCGATCAGTTACAGCGGTAGCTTGGAGAGGAAGTTCTCCTTGCCCTTGCTTTCTTTGGAGGAAGGAAAGGAACCTTCGATGGGGTTCCAGTTCTCCTTCAGAGCTAAGATGATGACCTCCAACTTGGTCAGCTCATTGGACGTTCTCTCAGAGATAGGTGGAGTCCTAATTCTAGAGTCGAAGTCCGGGAAGTTCATAATGCAAGTCGAAGGCGACATGTCTGACGCCAAGGTGGAGCTCTCTACAGAGAGCGGGTCCCTCATAGAGGCTGACGGAGTTGACGCTAGGTCTAGCTACAGCATGGACTACGTGCTCGGGACTACCTCACTGAGGAAGGCAGCGGACACGGTGGAGGTTGGCTTTGGGACTCAGATCCCTGTGAGGCTTCACTACGAGATGCCTAACGGTGCATATGGGGACTTCTATGTCGCACCAAGGGCAGACTAACAAGATAGTTGAAGAACTCTTTAAGGACTATTACTCAACTTCGGGCAACCTAGAGCTCCCCTTCGATATGGAGTTGAGGGAGTTCGCAATTCAACCTTTGTACGCCCAGGGGTACATCAGACACATGTCTTTTCACTCTGAATCAGAGTTGCTCAACTTCCTCAGGAGTAGAGTTCCCGCCCACTTATTTTACTCTTCAGCTAAATACCAACTCCCTGACGCTAAGGACGTTGAGAGAAAGGGTTGGATGGGGGCTGATTTGCTCTTCGATATAGATGCGGATCACCTCTGCGAGGTTCGCGAGGTCAAGTTCTGTCCCATCTGCGGTTCTATGACCGTGTCACAGAAGTGCGAAAAGGATGGGAGCGAGACTTCAGTTTATCAAGAGATGGGAGAGGAGTGTATCAAGGAGGGAGCGAAACACGCCTACGTCCTTGAGGACATCTTGAGACACGACTTTGGCATGGAGCCCAAGGTCTACTTCTCCGGCAACAGGGGCTTTCACGTCCAAGTAGAATGCTTTGGGGAATGCGCCCTTCTAGGGCCAGAGGAAAGAAAGGAGATAGTGGACTATGTTAGCGGTGACGGAGTGCCTGACTATAAGGGATCTCCTGAAGACCCGGGTTGGGTTGGAAGGAAGGCAAGAGGAGAGGGTGGAGTGATACTCGATAGGCAGGTAACGATTGACGTGAAGAGGCTCATCAGGATCCCAAACTCGCTCCACGGCAAATCCGGCTTACTGGTGAAGAGGACTGACCCTAGGTCATTCACACCGAGGGTTAGCGAGCTCTCTCCCTTCAAGGGCTACGTTTCGTTTCGTCCATTCCTGACAATAAACACCAAGCTGTTCGACGTAGAAGTGTCCATGGAGAGAGGAAAGAACATGATACTACAATCCTCTTTGGGAGTTCTTCTTCATTTAAAAGGGCTCGGGGAGATTCTTGCTCATGTTGGATGAAATTCTCAGGAAGGAAATGGAACACCCAGATATCTTAGACGTATCGATGAGCGATGTAACAAAGGAAGAGATAAAGATAAAGAAGATACTTTACCCTGTTTCCGACCCCCTGAACAAGGAACAGCTCAACGTTATGAAGGAGATGGCAAGATCGGTCTTCGAGTTGAGGATCTCTAAGCTCCTAGAAGGGGAAACCCCCCGCGGGTTCGACAAGGGAATCCTCGAGGCAATCAGGAGGATGGAGGAGATGTACGTTTCATTTCTGAGCTCCGAGTACGTGACCAGGAACGGTAAGGTGCTCTGTTCAGTGAAACAGGAGGTCTCCCTCCGCGGTAAAAGGCTGGCTCCAGGAGATCTAGTATTCCTAGACTTCACAGACGCTGTCCTCCTCTACATCACAAATTATATAATTCCCTGCTCCTTACTTAACAACGGTAGTAATGAAGGTTCCTAAGAGTCTCAACGTTTATTGTCCTAAATGCAAGACTCATACCCCTCATTCCGTTTCCCTATACAAGAACGGAAAGAGGAGGGCATTAGCCGAGGGTCAAAGGAGGTATGACAGGAAGAACGAAGGTTACGGAAGCACAAGAAAGCCTGAGCAAAAGAGGTTCGCAAAGACTACGAAGAAGGCTTCATTGGTGCTCAAGTGCTCTAAGTGTGGTTACGTCATACAGAAGTCAGGAATGCGCCTTAAGAAGGTAGAGCTCACTGAGGTGGCGAAGTGATGAACAAGTTCAGGATACTCATACCCGAACCTAACAGCAAGTACCTCAGAGTTAAGTGCAGTCAATGCGGATATGAACAGACTATCTTCTCTAACTCGACCTTTCCGGTGAGATGTCTATCCTGTGGGGCTCAGCTGGTTTTCTCAAAAGGAGGAAAAGCAAAAATAAATGGGGACATTCTAAAGATACTAGGGTAGAATGATACATCGTAAATCGACTTTTCCCCTCGAAGGAGAAATCCTGATTGGCACAGTAAAAAACGTTTTTGACTATGGCAGTTATATCTCTTTGGATGAGTATCCCGGCATAAACGCGTTTCTGCCGTGGAGCGAGATAAGCACTAAGTGGGTAAAGAACGTACATGACATAGTAAAGGAAGGAAGAAAGGTAGTAGTGAAGGTAATTAGGCTTGACAGGAAGAAGGGCTCTGTAGACGTCTCCCTAAAGAAGGTTACTGACGACGAAAGGAGGAAGAAGAACATGGAATGGAAGAAGCTTCAGAAGCTCGATAAGATACTCGAGATGGTAGCCAGCAAGCTAGGCAAAGACGAAAAGACGGCTTGGGAAGAAGTTGAATGGAAGTTAGAATCGCAGTACGGGGACCCAATGGGGATCATAGAGAAGGCTACAAAGGAAGGTCCAGATCTTCTGATCAAGGCTGGAGTCCCAGAGGAATGGGTAAAGCCATTATTGGAAGAAGCATCAAAACACGTTGAAGAGAGGAGAGTGAAGGAGAGCGAAATCCTCAGCATAAAGACCATGTCAAGCGACGGAGTTGAGAAGATGAGGGAGGTCTTGGGAGGTGCTATAAACGCAGTATTAAAGGACAGACAAGGCTTCACGGTTAAGCTTTACACCATAGGCGCACCTAGGTACAGGCTTGAGGTCATAGGGACGGAGCCAAAGGAGACTTCTAAGGTCATGCAGGAAATCTTGGAGAGCCTTCTAGATTCTAGAGGAGAGGTTGAAATAGAGGTAGTGAAGAAGTGAAATGGAAGCTGAGGAAGTGTCCTGTAGACAAAACGTACACAATGAAGGAGGTTTGCCCTAAGTGTGGAAACGCTACAACAATTCCCCATCCTCCGCGTTTTTCACCCGTTGATAAGTACGTCAAGTACAGACTGGAGAGCAAGCTCAATAGGAAGCTAAACTGTTGAGAAGTTCAAAGACGAGATGAGTTCTCAAAAGGAGAAGTTTATTTTTTTTATAATTTTTTTGAAAAAAAAGAGATATAAAAATTTCCTGTTTTTAGATGTTCTCGGTTACATGTTCTGGGATCACGTATCCTGGCTGTACGAACTGGTATACCAGTACCACGATAAAGACTGTGTATGTTCCTCCGTCGTTCGCTACTCCTCCACCTCCAACTGGATAGAGCGCAATGTACGCTGGCTGGAAGTAGTTGAGGTGTACTGGTGGTAATGGTTGTCCAGAAACTGAGAACCCATTGTTAGAAGGTGTTACTGTAGTAGTGAACGGGGCTATGGTCTCTCCTCCTAAGCTCTCGGTTCCCTCTATGAACATCTGCACTATCAAAGAATTGTAAGCTCTAGGAGTCCACGCAAAAGGCTGAGCGTTCTCTATCTGGCTTATTAGGTCACTCGCGAGCGTAGGGTCTGAAGAGCCGTAAGTAGCCTCTGTGGAGTTTATCAAGCTTATCAGCTCGGTTGTGTTAGTGTAAGTTGATTCATTGTACCCAGCTATTACGGTCATTGCCCCCATTGCCTTGGCTATATCTCCTAAGCTCGTTGTATACCCGAAGAACGGACCGAAACCTGAGGGGTATCCAAGGTACCATGTGATCTGACCGTTAGCGGAAATCTGTTGAGTTACCGCGTCATATGTTACTATGTAAGCTGGGATCGTGTAGTTTGGATTTCCATAGGGATATACGTGGTAGTAGTGTTCTAGCACGTAAGCTGCATAGCTTTCGTTGTTCAAGAACATCTTTGCCATGAGTCTTATCTGCGTTCCATTGAGAGTGTTGTTCTCATCTATGACTGTCTTGTTAGTTAAAGTCTCTAACCAATATCCGTAGTCCCACCAGCTCATTATGAATGTATGAGGAGGAGTGCAGTCATTGAGCCAATCCATTGCGTTAATCCACGCATAGTTAGTTGTGAGGAAACCAGTAGCAGAGTTGTCTATTGCTTGCGGTGCATTGCTACCTATAGCAGCCATTCCCGCGTCTGCTACCAGAGATATGGCAAAGAGCGAGAGCACGATGATCGGAGCCAGCCTAGAGGACTGACGTAGGGAAGAGACTATGTAGTATATTCCTATACCCGCTAGAGCAGCTACTAGGTAAGCAGTATAGTTGAAGAGGTAAGGTTGCTCTGAAGTTCCGAATATGGCAGCCAATCCCAGGACTAAGAGCCAGAGTCCGCTAAGGTTGCTCTTCTTTATTGCATAGTATATCCCCACTACTGAGAGGAAGAGAGATATTCCGAAGTCCTCTATCATGCTGGTTATTGACTGAGGTATGTACTCTGCTACCGTCTTATCTATTGGGACAGTTATCTGGAAGAACGGGTTTATTATAGCATAGTATCTTGATGGGATGATCGAACTGGACAGTGAAGGCTTCAGGAGGACGATCGAGGATATTCCAACGACAAACACGAAGATCACCGCAGCGGAAAGCAAGATGTTCTTAGAGTCGGTCAGCTCCTTAGGCAGGTGGTTCTTTAGGTAGAGGTCAGCATAAAGCACTATTCCTATGAAGACCATTGATAGACCGTGTGCGAAGCCTGAAAGGAAACCTATTTCGTTGGGGGCGAAAGACGTGAGGAAAGCCGCGGTTATAGCCATGATGCTGTAAGTCTTTGCTACCAGCTCGTTGTTTCTATTTAATAATATTACTAGGAAAGCTGCAATTATGAGGCTAAGGTCAATGTAGGTGTTGCCTCCCCATACTATCTCTGCAAGGAACAAGACTATCCCTGCAGGTATGCCGTAGAATGCTTTTTCCTTCTTTATCGCTTGGTTGAACAAGTAAATGGTGAACAATATCAGGACTGCCCCCCATGAGTCCTTCGGTAAACCCCCGAGTACGTTCTTGTATGTCAGTGCAGGGGATACTGCTACCACTATTGCAGACGCATACCCTGCGAGCCTGCTCTCTGTGATCGACTCTATAGCGAGGAACGCAGCAACTACACCCAAACCGGCTAACGCGACGTCACTGAATATGGTTACTGTATAAACTGCGTTATCTCCGAACGTACCCATGAAAGGTAAAGAAATCAGGGATATTATGAAAGGTAAGCCTATAGTATCTCCTAACTCTATGAAATACCCCCAAGGGAACCAAGCGTGCACATCAGGGGGAACAGCGTACCAGTTTCCCCCTGCGTGAGCTATCAGCAAAGCATTGTAGAACAGATACCAAGAGTCGAAGCCGTTTATTGCAAGCGGCCAGTTAGCACTTATTCCTCTTATAAGGATGGAGACAAGTGCTATTCCCATCAGGACTGGAAGGTCAATGAACTTAGTAAGCCACTCGAATCTAGTTACTCTCTTTGTTGACTGCATACAAGCACAATAACTACGTGTTTTTAATAAGCTTAATCCAAAAATGGGCCCGGGGGGATTTGGACCCCCGACCTCCCGGTGACTGACGTGGATATCAGCCGGGCGCTCCACCATGCTAAGCTACGGGCCCATAACAAGTTTTGTAGCTATCTCGTTTTTAAGATTTTCCTGATGTTTCTCTTTGTTTCTCTTTTTGTTGTACAAATTTTTTAAATAGTATCTCTATTGATGTTATAAAAGTAAAATTTAAGTAGACTTTACATTTCAATGCATGTAATCTAAAAAATTTTAAAATAGCCTCCTTAACTTCTCACGTTGGCTATGAAAACTGTTTAAAAAAACTCCTAAATAAACAGAAGATTTTAGTGAAAAATCGTGATAATGCTTAAGAAGTATTTGGATATCTTCTCTTCCGAGAAAAAGATGGATGAAAAAGAAGGAAAAAGCCGGACTAGTTTCCTCTTCGATAGAGGCATTTTGGTTCTCTCTTTAGGTATTTTTGCAATCCTGATGATGTCTTTGTCATCTCATGGTGCGACCTCTAACGTCACTTCTTCTATACAGTCTCTTAATCAGAGCATAGCAGCGTTGAAGAACTCCACTGCAGATTATCCTTCCGCCGCGGTACCATCCTGGCTTAGCTTGGGCTCTAACTCCTGGATGCTCACTGCAGCCACGTTAGTAGGCCTTCAAAGCGTCCCAGGTGTAGCACTGCTCTATGCAGGGTTGTCCAAGAGGAAGTATGCTGTAAATTCCGCTATGATGGTGTTCTATGCCTTCGCAGCCGTCTTAATAATTTGGATGATAGCTGGATACAACTTCGGTTTCGGTCCAGCTGCCCTGAAAATAGGTTCTTACGGAGTACTGGGGACTCCTACTCCTGCATGGGGAGGGCTATACGAAGCTTCCCAAACAACTTATGGTCCTTCTGCGTCCAATCTAGACATACCTACTGCAACTTACATATTCTTCCAGTTCGTGTTCGCCGCAATCACTCCCGTACTCTTAGCCGGAGGAGTTCTAGAGAGGATGAATTTCAAAGCATGGATGATATTTGTACCCTTCTGGAGCTTATTAGTATATAGCCCCGTAGCTTACTGGTTATTTGCTGGTGGATGGTTAAATCAATTAGGAGCAGTAGACTTTAGTGGAGGATATGTAATTCACGTAGATGCTGGAGTTGGTGCATTAGCAGCTGCATTAGCAGTAGGTCCTAGATTAGCGTCTGAAAGAAAGTTAGAAGCTCATAGTCTACCATTAGTTCTTGCAGGAGCTGGGTTGATTTGGTTAGGATGGGATGGGTTTAACGGAGGTGACCCAGGAGGTGCAACAATTGACGCTGCAGTAGCAGTACTAAATACAAATATTGCAACAGCAGTTAGTGCAATAACCTGGATGCTAATGGATATGGCATTCTTTAAGAAACCAACATTAGTAGGTGCAACAAGTGGTGCAGTAACCGGGTTAGTAGCTATTACACCAGCAGCGGGTTATGTAAATGGTTGGGAAGCAATAATTATAGGAATTGCATCTGGTAGTATACCATGGCTATCTCTATATAAGTTCGAGCCTAGACTAAAGGTTGATGATACATTAGGAGTATTCTCTACTCATGGTATTGCTGGAATTGTAGGAGGATTATTAACTGGTGTGTTTGCAGATCCTAATGTTACTAAATATGTATACCCAGGATTAACTGGAGCTCTATATGGTAATTGGTATCAATTAGAAATACAAGCTGTAGCTGCTGCAGTGGTATTTGCTTATGATTTTGCAATAACTTTTGGCCTACTAAAATTAATAGGATTATTCATACCATTACAAGCACCACCAGATACATTGGCAATTGGTGATTACGCTATGCACGGAGAAGTTGCATATTCCGAACTACTAGCTACATTGCCAGAGTCGCAAGTAAAGGAAGAAAGCGCGAAAGAAGCACAAGAAGAGAAAGAGGATTTAAATAAGAAAAAATCAGAATGATTTTTTATCATTATCCTATATCCTCTCCTAGTCTTCTAGCTAATGATTTTTATATACTATAACTACAAATCTGATTAGTATTTTACGTAAAGTCCTAAAGACTTTAAATTTTATATTTACATAATTATATTTTTATAGTTTATTTTAAAGTTAAGTAGAAATACTACAGTAATTATTTTACAAATTATGTCTTTGCTTCAGCGTCTTTATAATATTCTGGTTTCTCTAAATAGTCATAACAATAAATTTAGCATAGTTTTCGTTCTCTACAGTATTTCGAATTACTATATTAATTTTAGAATAATAATCACTTAAATTACGCTTAAGTGCGGTTTAAAGAACAGGTCTAAAGTAATAGCAAAATTAACTTAACTTGATTAGAAAAAGATTGAGAAAGATGAAGAATAAACTGCGTAATACATTATCGCATATTCATAACATAAGAAGGTAGAAATAATTTGTGATTCTTACCATGACGAATAGAAGCTATAGAAATTTTAAATAAAGATCTTATTACTGCTGAAAAATAAGAATTACTAAATTTTCTAATGGCTTTATTATTCGATAACTATCTTCATAAAAAAATAAATATAACTTCATTTACTATTCTCATATGAGTGGACAGACTGAACTAGAAGGAATTAAGTCAGTAAGAAGCGGTGTATTATTCGAAATAGGAGCTGCCCTATTAGTTGGAATAGGAAGTGTAGTAATGTTAACATCAGGAATTTTAGGTTCAGTTTTCTCTGGTTCTTTTGTAGGGGCTATTACCGGTATTGCTGGTACCATACTTTTGTTAGTTATACTAATACTTATTGGAGTCATAATTGGAATTGTAGGTCTACTAAGGATTAGGAGTGGGTTTAACATACTAAAGGCTGTAGGAAGAGATGTTGGAATTGGAGGAACTGGTGTTACATTATTATTTGCTGGATATATATTAATGATAGTTGGCGCTTTACTAACAATTGTATTAATTGGCATACCCATCCTTTTTATTGGCGCTATATTAATACTAATAGGTCAAATATTACTTGGTATAGGATTTTA
>DAHF01000120.1:3950-4736 GCA_002495845.1 Sulfolobus sp. UBA167 | reverse complement strand
TGGAAGAATAGTAAATAATCCATCTATTCCTACATCACCACAAGTTCCGACTTATTATCCTCCATCTACACCAACTTCCACACCGACTTATTATCCTCCAGCACAACCAGGTTATTATCCTCCACCTCCAACACAACCTGGTATACAAGTTTATCAAGTTGGTCAAGGAGTTTTAAGGGGTGATGGTTATGCACAAATTACATTATATGCAACAACACAAGTAACAATTGTTTCTGCCTCTATTGAAGGAACTAATTTACAAGCAACATATATTAATCCAATCGTTTTACAACCGCAAACAAATAATGTTATGATTTACTTCGGAAACGTAAGCAGTTTAAAGCCNNACAACATACATAATCAACCTAACTGTTAACGCACAAGGAAATATGATGAATATAAAAGCAACAGTAATCTACCAACCATAAACTAATTGGGATTTTAAAGTACAAAACTTTATGTTATATTAATATCTTATTTTTATTTTTAGCCTTAGCAAAGATAGGTCTAGCGATGCTTAACCTTGAACAAACTTTCTCTAAAACACTTATGCTTTATCGGCTTACTTTGAGAAAATTCACTACGTGGAGTTGATTAACAAAATGTTCGAAGTAATAAAAGGATGGTAATTAACGAGGAAGATGTGGTTTAGATCTGACTGAGAAATCTAGTATCTTTAGTTTCAATTCATTTCATAGTGGTGTTATGTTCTTACCTTGAATAATTTAAATATTCTTTATTTTAATTATATTCTTATGGATGAGGATTTATTAGTTCAAGAGTTGT
>DAHF01000120.1:3787-3924 GCA_002495845.1 Sulfolobus sp. UBA167 | reverse complement strand
TATTGATGGTAAAATTTTAGGTAGGGTTACCAGGTTTGAGACTATAAAATTAGGTGAAAAAAGTTATATAGGAATTGACATATCATTTCTAGATTATATGAACAGTGATATTAAAAAAGGGGAATATTTAGCAATAA
>DAHF01000120.1:2096-3725 GCA_002495845.1 Sulfolobus sp. UBA167 | reverse complement strand
AAACTTTTCTTGAACTTAAACCAATCTCTGAAATTGAAAATAACATAAAAAGACCCGTAGTTACACCTATTGATCCTCAATCGCCAGTTTTCAGACCGAAGGAAAGTTTGTTGCAAGATGCATTAGGGATTCCACATGATGGTATTAAAATTGGCAAGATCTTTTCTGGAGGTAAAGAAATAGATGCTTATATAAATCTGGACGAGGAAACACTGGTTCATCATATCTTAATTATAGGCACTACTGGTTCTGGTAAGACTACCTTATTAAAGACTATGTTATCTCAAAATATAAACGCTATATTTTTTGATAGACAGGGGGATTTTGTTAGGCATTTAATATCTAGAGGTGAAGAGTTCTCCGTTATTATGCCTAGTGTTACAATGATGATTAATGATGTTCCATCGAGTAGGGCTAGCATAGAGTTAGGAACTTTATTTGCTGAAAGATATAATTGTTCTATGCCAGTTTCGGGAGATATTAGAGATAATGAGATTATTTTAGAATGCGATAAGTCAATAGTTCATTTAATACCATATTCAATTAATTTTATTAAAGTTATTGACTATATGCATAAATTAACACCCTATATGTCATCAATGGCTAGAGTGTTTTGGCCAGTAATTATGAATAATTTTAAGAAAGGAATAGACAAGATTGCAGAAAACATAGCTCTAGATCTCTCTTTACCGAAAGAGAGAATTGAATCAGATATTTATAAACTCCTTACTCCTTCTTCGCTAATTGAAAAAGACGTGAAAGTACCACTTCAAAAGAAGGTAAACAATAGAAGTAGCCCGACTTACTATAGTTATGTTGAGGATTATATCAAAATTGACACGAGCAAATTATTTAGGCATATCATTGGTAATGAGGCGTCAACGTTAAAGCAATTAGATAAGACCTTGTCATCCCTAAATTTAGCTCCTCAAACTCAAGATGCAATAATAAGAGTATTAAGGAGTTTGAGCGAATTTGGCATATTTAATGTTAATGGCACTTTTGAATTAGATTTTCAAAGACTGAAAAAGAAGACTGTTGTTGACTTAAGTTGGATTTTAGAATATACAGCATCGGTAGAGGCAATAGCAATTGTAGCTTATTCTATCCTTTCAGACTTTTACTCATATAAGGATAAATTGTACAAGAAGGGAAATAGTGAACTAACAATTTTAGCCCTAGATGAGGCTCACGAATACTTCCCTCAAACTAAGGATGAGGAATCAAAATCTATTATAGAGGGTTTATTAAATAGGTTAATGAGATTAGGAAGAGTAAGGAAAATATCCGTTATTCTTGCTACCCATATGCCAGATGATTTGAATCCATTAGTACTCCAATTATCTAATACAAAAATTGTAATGAGAAATGAGGAAAATGTTTTAGAAAAGTTGGGCTTTGAAGACTATGCCGATATTTTATTAACTGCTCCAGCAGGTTTAGGTGTAGTTAGGTCAATAAAGTTCTCTGATGTTGTAATGAAGACTCTGAAAGAGATTTAATCTCATCATAATATGCCAATTTATCATCGTGAACTACAGTAATTATTCTACTTAAAATTTGGTAAGCAGTAATGAAGAGTGAAGCTGAAACCCTTTTACTTAGGCTGTCAGCAATCTCTATGTAGGT
>DAHF01000120.1:438-1998 GCA_002495845.1 Sulfolobus sp. UBA167 | reverse complement strand
TAAAATATTTTGATTTGAAGTCTATTTTAAAAGGCCCTAATAATCCTTGTTTAAATCCCATTTTAATCCTTATTTGGTTTAATACTTCAGCGTCATTTATCGGATAGCGTATTCCTAAAAGTTGTTTTATTTTATCTACTTTGTAAAGTTTTTGTGAGTTTTCAAGTCTCTTTACCACCCCTAAGACGTTATTCTTGAGTAGTGTGATTCTATCTTTTGTTAGTTGTAAGTAAGCTTCTTGATGCCTTTTTCTTCCTTCGGATTGTAATTCTAATTCACTTAATTCTAATGGTGTTGGGAATAATGGTCCGTCAACTATTACTAAATCATGCGTATCCCTAACCTCCTTAAGTCCGGAATTTTCTGCTTCTAACCTTAATTCATCGGCTATATCATCTATCTTGTAATCTTCAGTAAAATATTTATTAACATAATTTTTTACTCTTACACCAAATTCTGTATTAAATTCCTTTAAAATTTCTTCAAAAGTCCCTATTGCCATAAAATTAATGTCAATATCAAAAGGACCGGTTTTAATTCCTTTTCTGCTACTATATACTCCTAAGCCAACTAACACAATATTTATTGAAGGGTCTCTTAAATACCTGGAGGAAGAATCTATGGAAGCAATACTAATATTATCTCTTTTTACCTCTATCTTGTGAAAAATGTTTTCTTCAACGTTTGATACTTCCGTTTCAGCCTCAAATAATGGATGATCAGGATTTCCAGAAATATCAATTGCTTCAGTGATCTTCCCCTTGATAGTATTAATCTGTTTACCGATTTTTTCTATCTTTTTCTTAATTTCATAAGCTGAAGTTGGCATAAATAGGTTTAGGATTAAAAGTATTTAAATTACTCTTTTCCTATATTTTTCACCCAACTTAAAATTTCATCAACACAATTTTCAGCATATTTAACCACTATCCTTCCTTCTTTTATCATAAGTTTGGTGAATTTTCTCCCCAAGCCTGCATGTGAATACATTTCATCCTCATCAACATTACATTCTTCCCTCTCATCTTCATTAACCTCTCCCTTCATCCAATCCATAACTCTGGCATTTCCTATTCTTATTAAATAATCTAGCAAATGTTCTTCTTCATCTTTCATTAACTTGCTAAAATCCTTTAAAATTTCTATTTCTCTAACGATAAGTTTTCTTTGCGGATCTTCAAACAACTCAAGTAGATTTTCTAAAGACTCAAGGGTTATCTCGCTTTCCTCAGCTATTTTCTTATGAGAATTGACGAAATGATATCCTATAAAATAATACGGTGCTGTTTCATGAGCCTCAAAACTACTCTTAACCTCATACTTTTCACTTTTATTCACTTTCATAGAGTTTATAATCATCTTTTCGAATTCTTCTGGAGAGACTAACTTATTTGCATTTTTAAGTAAATAGATTAAAACTAGGGGGAAACCTAACTCTAAGGATTTTCCTATACCGTAGATTTCAGATTTACCTTGTGTGCTGAATCCTTTTTCCTTAGAAAGCTTAATATTAGTAGTTAAGTAATCATGTATCCTTACTTTTTTAAAATCTTTAACAAA
>DAHF01000120.1:0-398 GCA_002495845.1 Sulfolobus sp. UBA167 | reverse complement strand
ATAACATAATCATCTAAAGCTAATTGTGTTGCAGAGGTTGCATAATATTGATAGTATGAAAAAGTTCTACTTAAATCTAATAATACAGCATCGGGGTTTTCCTTAAGTAAATCTTCATAAAGTTTAAGGTAAAAGAAGAAGTGAAAATTTCCTAATCCTTCGTGATGGATATGATTTCCTATCGTTCCCTCAGAGGGTAAAATGTGAACATAATCAACTTTTACTCTATTTTTTACCTCCTCTTCAAGTCGCTGGACTAGTTGAGTATAATCTGGTGGAGGATCAGATAAGATGCGTGATAAGGTTGTTGGTAAGAATGCTACTACTTTAACATCATTATTTTCCTTAAGGAATTCCGCCTCTGCTAACGTTTCATTTAATCCTTCATATTCGACAGA
>DAHF01000131.1 GCA_002495845.1 Sulfolobus sp. UBA167 | reverse complement strand
GCCACCGGGATTTGAACCCGGGATCTCTGGCTTGGGAGGCCAGCGTCCTAATCCAGGCTGGACTATGACCGCAGGTTATCATTATCAAATGAGGTAATAACTTTTTTGTTCATGGATGCTTTGTGGACTTGTTGAATTNNACGTTTAAGAGATTTCACAAGCTAAAATTGTAGAACTTAAGATCAATTAAATTAAGATAATAGTAATTTAATGTAAAAATATTCAACAGATCGAATAAGCAGTTCATGGATGCTTAGTTGACATGTTCAATTTATTCTATATGAATAATATATAGTATAAGAAAAGTTTTTCAGATACTATTATTCTATTTTAAATTATTTTTATTTAATTCATATCTTAATTCCCGGAGCCTTGCCTACAACTGTTAGCCATCAGGTTGTCTGAGCGCAACAGAACTTGAGCCCAGCCTCAAGGACCTGCCCCGAAAACTCATGGCAATAACGGACTCACCAAATGCTTAACAGCTGAGATCAAAACTCTACAAGTCACCTAAAACCGTAACCCTTCTCATCTCTCTAACGGTCATGTCCATGGGTCAGCATTTCCAGCGCATTTCATCGATCAATCGACCCTCTTCTCATCAGCTTAGAAATAGTAAGAAGTGTTCATCTTATATCTTCCGTTCAGACGGGAATAATCATCTTCATTAATCTGCCTACATCGAGGTCATCATAAGGAGCCGGACGCCGGGAACGGGATTCGAACCCGTGCAGGGATTTCCCCTAATGGCTCTCAAGGCCACCCCCTTAACCACTCGGGCATCCCGGCTTGCCCATTATATTCTCTCAAGTCTTTTTTATTAAGATTATCGAGTAACCTTTAACTCGTTTGATTACAGTTATATTATTGAAGAAGTAAGAAAACTCCTTTTTCACGTTTTCTTCTCCCCTATATACAACCAACTGGATATAGCCTCCGTCCTTTAGCTTCTCGTTAGTGCACCGGGCGAACTTCTTTAGGAAGTCAACCCCTTTTGAGAGAGGAGGATTTGAAAATATTGCGTCAAACTTTAAGTCAGACGCTGACATCACATCGCTCTTGAGAACTTTTACCCTGTCAGCGACCCCGTTTATTTCAACGTTCTTCTTGGCCAACTTCACGGCGTTTGGGTCTACGTCCATCATGACCACCCTCAAGGATGGGTTGGAGAGGGCAACGAAGATTCCAATCGGTCCGTATCCGCATCCGACATCTGCTACTAAACCCTCCTTGGGTATTACTAAGTTCTCTAGGAGTGACCTCGTGCCCGTGTCTACCTTGCGCTTCGAGAAGACACCGGCGCTCGAATAAAATGAGAGAGGCACACCTTTAATTACGTCAAGCACTACTTCTATTGCTTTCACCCCACTTCCTGGGATAGACGTCCCTGTCAATGAAAACCCTATCAGTGGTCGCGACTTCTCCCTTGTCCACTTTGGCTAACCTCCTGTAATCCACTAATGCCTTTCCAACTGAGACTAGCTCGCCCTTGGTGGTTATGACGCATACCACATCGTCCTTCTTGAACTCCTGAAATCCAACAACCCCTGGGACGGTCAGCTTGGCGCCATACGCTATAGCGTTCACGGCGTTGTCGTCAACCATTATTTTTGGGATCCCGCACGTAGCAATTTCCATGGGCATTACGATCCCCCGCAAGTAAGACTCGTCCTTGCAGTTCTTCCACATGTATATTGCTTCAGAGACTTCATGCATGGTTACCAAGTTCCTCTCGTCGAATATACCCGTCTTAGTTCTCCTCAGCTCCCTCATATGGGCACCGTAACCACTTAGCATTCCTATATCATGGCATATCTTCCTCATGTAAGTCCCGTGCTCGGAGACTATCCTCATTAGAACCATCTTTCCCTCGATCTCCTGGACTTCTATCTCAAACACCTTCCTAGTCCTCAGCCTCCTGCTGACTGAGGACCTGACTGGAGGCCTCTGGTAGATCTTTCCCCTGAACTTCGAAATTACAGACTTTAGCTTGTCCTCGTCGAAGTCAGAGTGAACTTGCATCACACATTCGTATTCCTTCGTGGATTCAGATACGTAGTGCATTATTTTGGTAGCGTTCTCCAAGCCTATGGGTAGAACACCGGTGACTTTGGGATAACCCCGCCGTGAGGCTCTAGGGTCCCTCCGTGGCCTACCCTACTAAGGGAAAGCATCCCCTTAAGCCAGAAAGCCACCTCGTGGCTCGTGGGGCCGGGAGGTTTATCGACGTTGATTATTCCGTTCCTTATAAGCAGGCTCATGTCCCTTTTGTCGGGGTAAGAACCATGACTTTCGTCTATTTGGGGTTCGGCCTTAAATGTCCAAGGATTATCATAAGAACAAAAAGAATCGATTGACTGGATGAAGTTATAAGGCTTCATCCTAAATCACAGATATCTTTGGCTTTATTGTCTCCTTCATGAAGTCGAGTAAAGAGGCTTGCTGGAGCGCGTTCTTGACTTCCTCGTCGCTTGCTCCCTTCTTTATTTCGACCTTCTTATCGGTAGGGTCTATGTGAAGGATGTTGCTTCTCTTCCTCTTTACTCCGTTCACGTCCTTAGGTCCTGTGATCAAGACGAAGTTCTCGTCTATGATGTCCAATATGACTACCTTCTTCCCTGCATCTCTTCCCCTGGTTTTGACGCAGATTGTACCTACTTCTATCACTGCCATGATTTCATCTACCCAACTCATCTGCTTTCTGGGTAATTTTAAGCTTACTGCCAAAACTTCCTGTTCTTGATGAACTTCCTTTCCTCGTCTATCAGGGAAAGGAAGAAGCTCTCTTCACCGTCAGAGACTCTGCTGAGGACCCTACCCATGTTAGACGGACCAACACCGGGAGTAGCCAAAGCTATGAGTGCGTTCTTTCCATAGGTAGAGAAAAGGGAGGCTACCCTTCTGACGTTATCTAAGGACTTCACCTCGGCTTTCGACAAGTTGTGTCCCTTGATTGCCTTCTTGACAGCGTTCAGGGAATCCTCGTCAGAGACTTCAATAGCCCCAAGGAAAACGGAACCGCACTTGGGACATTTGTCTGGGACATGCTTCACTTTCCTCACCTCGTTCCAACCACAGACTATGCATATGATCCTAAACTCCTTGTTCATGAGCCTTTCCTTCATGATCTCCATCATGAAAGGAGAGCCTTCGTCCCAAGCTTGGAAGGCCATGAGTCTGTTCAGGAACTGCGAAGCCAAAGGCGAGGGAGAGGGGACTTCGACTATCTTCCACCTCATTGACTTGAGCAAAGGAATTACGGAGTCATCGTAATTCTTAACCTTAAGTTCCCTCAACGCTTCCCTTCCAACTATGGTATCAGTATACGCCTTGAGGATAGTGCTTGAGAATTCAACCTCGGACTTAGGGTCTACTACCCCAAACCTCTTGACCTCGACCAAGAGTTTCCACTTGAACTGGGGGCTATCCTTGATTCCGGTCTCCAAGACTTGAAGGAGCTCATCGTCTGAAAGATCCAAGATTTCTTCCTTAACTCTCTCTGCGTCTTGATGCCCTATAGGTACCATTGAAGAAAGAGCTACATGGTATGAGTCAGCCCTGAACGATGATCTAGCCATCTTTATTCCGTTAAGTAGTGTGGAGAAAATCGCACCTAGGGTGTTGTTTCCCCTGCTACCTAAGGGAGAGTGTATTACAACCAAGTCGTGGTTAATTATCTCTACAAGCAAAGTGTCCCTGTCGATCCTGGGGTACCCCCTCTCAGTGTGCTGGGAGACTACGTCTATCACGCCAGAAGGTAAGACCAAAGGTTCCCCTGAGGGTTCAGCTGGCCTCTCAAAGCCTTCACGTTTTGCCACAAAGAGCTTGTTTATCTCGTCGAAGACCCACGTCGCTGTTTCCCTCTCAACGGGAATTGACTCTCCGAACCAGCTTGGGAGCACACCTTTCTTCAGCTGTCCCCTTTCTACTAACACTTTGTCATGCTCAATCGTAACTACCTTCCAAAGTCTTCCTCCCAGGATGAAGACGCTGTCCTCCTCTAAGGTAGACACGAAGTCCTCGTTCAGGGTGCCCAGCCTCATGCCTGTAAACGAGTCTACGACGGGGAAGCTCCTTATAGAGTCAGGTATCATGTTCGTGCCGTAATAATATCTCCATATCCTCCACGATACGCCGAGCTTGTTCTCCTTTCTTTTAATTATCCTTGCACTTTCAAGCAGATCTATCACTTCCTCCATGTCTTCCCTCTTCATTTCCTTAAAGTAAAAGGAACCCCTTAAGGTACTCTCGATCTCGTCGACGTTGTCGTATCCCTCCAATACCATTCCCGCGATCTGATGCGCCATGACGTCGAAGGGATAAGCCTCTATCAAAGGCTTCTCCACATATCCTCTCTTAGCGAGCCTGACTATCGCATTGCACTCTAAAATGTCGTAAATGTCGTTCCCTGGCATTACAATTCCCCTGGAAGTCCCGGTCAGGTTGTGGTTGCTCCTCCCGACTCTCTGGATGAGCCTGAGGCTCTCCCTGGGTGACATGTACTGGACTACCATCTTCACGGAGCCTATGTCTATTCCAAGCTCCAAGCTGGAAGTAGCTATGACTGCGTCCAAGTTGGAGTTCCTGAAGTCCCTTTCCACGGAAACCCTGAGCTCCCTCGAGAGGGATCCATGGTGTGCAACTACCTTCATCTTGTACACGTTGGACAGAGAGTTGGATAGGAACTCGGTCATCTCCCTAGTGTTGGTGAAGACTAAGAGAGGTCTATTCTCTTCTGCCAACTCCTTTATCCTCCTGAGCCTGGAGGCCACCTCAGGCGACAGCGAATGTCTCTTGGCTACTTCAACGTCTTCTTCCTTTATCTCTGGTATCTCAATCTTTACGTCGATGGTCTTAGTGACGTCGACCTTAGCTACCTCCACGTCGCCCCCTTGGTCCAAATACCTCTTAGCGACATCCATGTCCCCCACGGTGGCTGAAATTCCGATTAATTGTATTTTATTCTTCGAAACTTTCTTAAATCTCTGCAACGTGACTGAAAGATCTATCCCTCTCTTCTCGTCAAGCATCTCCTGAAGTTCATCTATCACTATCCACTTAGTGTTAGCTATCTTTTCTCTAATCTTCTTGTTTAAGAGAAAATACTGCATCGACTCAGGGGTAGTTATCAATATGTCTGGAGGGTCGTTGATGAGATCCTTTCTCTGTCTATTCGTTGTGTCACCGTGCTTCACCCCTACCTTCACACCCAAGCTGGATCCTATCTTCCTCAGTCTTCCCTCAACGTCTCTATTGAGCGACCTCAATGGAGTAACGTAAATGCACGATATACTTTGAGGTCTGCTCGCGAAGATTGAATAAAATATTGGTAGCATAGCGGCTTCAGTCTTCCCAGACCCCGTAGGTGCAGTTATAACCACGTTTTTCCCCTTCTCGATGAGTGGAATGGCGACTTTTTGGATAGGAGTCAGCTCATTATATCCTATTGTCTTCAGCCTCGATGCAAAGTCCTGAGCTTCCCTGAGCATAGTTTAAAACACGTTGAGCAGGAATATTAACTTCTGGAAAAATATCAAGCGAACTGCTGAACATGGGTGAGGCTATGTTTACACGAGGCAGTTTAATTTGATGACAAGGTTTTTATTAGCGCCTTTCCATAAATCACAAAAATGTTTGAGGATAGAAACATAGCTTTCATCGTTGCGCTGACCTTAGAGGCATTGGCTTTGAGTGAAGTAGCATCTTATTACAAGGGGGTTGAAGGTATAACGGTGTACTTCTTCCTCTTTTATGCGATGCTCTTCGCCGACGCTTTCTCTTCTGTTTTCTTGTTTTATTCTCCTTTAACTTCCTTGATGTACCTGCTTGGAGTCTCCACAGTGTTCTCAGTCTTCGGCATAGATGTGTTAAATCCTTTCAACGTTACAGCTTACCTCTTCGGGTTGTCTTCTGCGTCCTTCATCCTCTTCCTAGTAAGAAGGTCTTTCTCTGACATGCTGATATCTTCCATGAGCAAGGCTGGAAGGCTTAGAATTTCCAGGAAATCCCCCTTTCTTCTCCCTATATTAGCGATTGGGATAGCAATATTTCTTATAATTGCGAGAGACACGCTTCTATTAATAGGATTTATAGCAGACTTCGTAGTCCTGAGCTTCAGCCATGACATTAGGCAATATCCATTGCTTTTGATGAGCTGGCTCTCTTTTCCACTAATCGCCTTTTCCTTGAGGGAGACGCCTAGCGAAGGGGTCCTTTTAGGTCACGTGAGCAAGATCCTGGTGCGTTCATCCTCAGGTTTGAGGTTTAGGGGAAACACTTACAGCTGGATCAAGGCAGGAAACTTAGAGTTCAGGATCAACATGAAGGATAAAAAGAACTTCAACCTGGTGGTATCTGGAGCCAGCGGTTCTGGAAAGTCTTATCTCGTTAAGCAACTTATAAAACAACTTGGAGTTTCGTTTACCGTGTTTGACCTTCACGGTGAATATCCTTCAGAGGGAGCAAGAAGGATAGACATGTCGAAGACCGCAGTTAACCCGTTGTCCCTCAACAACACTTCTCCCAGGAAGAGGTCCCTCGAGGTTGCATATATGATAAGGTCAATCTTCAACCTCGGGAACCTTCAGACAATAGACCTCTTCAACCTGATTTCCGAGACTTACATGGAGAACGGAATAGACGAAGAGGACCCCAGGACTTGGTCTCAAAGGCCTCCCACATTCAGGGACGTCCTGCTCTACCTAGAGAGGAAGAAGAGGCTGTCGATGTCGTCCCAGGACATAAATAAGCTTTCCTCTTTAGAGCCTTACTTGGTCTTCCTTTCAACAGAGGTATTCTCTCATGATAGCATAGACCTTGAAGAGGTCTTCGAGAATAGCGTAGTTTTGGACTTCTCAATGGTTTCAGCGAACGAAATAAAGTACATCATGATCGAGACAATACTAAGGAACCTCAGGGACTACATGCTGAGGAAAGGGCAGTCCCCGCTCTGGAAGATGTTCGTCCTCGATGAGGCCCCGTTTGTCCTTTCCAAAGAGACTGGGAAAGAGGTCGTTGAGAGGATCTTCGCTGAGGGGAGGAAGTTCGGCGTAGGCATGATAGTGGTCTCACAGTCTATAGAGTATATTAAGAAGCTCATGAACAACTCTGCCTCGTTCTTCATCTTTCAGCTGTCAGAGCCTAACGAGGTAGATTATATAGTAAGGTTTTTAGCCGGTGACTCAGATGCATATTCATTGATACATGATACAGCTTTGTCCATGCAGAGAGGAGAGTTTGTAACTAGAAGCGACAGAGGAGATATTTTTTTAGTCAGAAGTATAGTTCAGTAATTTAGATTGTTATGTCAGAAGGAGAGGTTGACGAAAAGAGGGACGTTCACGAGGATTCTGAACCGGAAGAACACGAAGATGATGATCTACCTTTTCTCTCAATTCAAGATATCGAGATATTGATGAGAAACACCGACATTTGGGACAAGCTCCTCCAAGGGAAAATAGACATTGAGGAAGCTAAGAAGGAGTTTGAAGTCAACGGAAGAGTTTTCGACGGTATAGAGGACAGAAAGAAGGCTAAGAAACAAGCCTCTAGGAAAGCCAAGTCTAAGAAGAAGGAAAAGAAGAAGAAAGAGGAGGTCGAGGAAGAGACAGAAGAAGTAGATAACATAGAAGAAAAGGAGAACGAAGATGAGGCTGGGGAGGAATGACCTTCTCTTTCACTTACCCTAGTGCAAAGGACTTCAACGATTTAATAGTCGCCTTGTCTAAGGCAACGGACTCGATCACCATAAATCTAACTGAGGATGGAATCAACGGGAGGTACGTGGAGCCCGACACAAAGTCAATGATGGTCATACTAAACGTCCCTAAGACATATTTCTCGTCTTACGAGATAGAAAAGCCGTTATCCGTAGAGCTGAATTTAGCGTCGCTGAGGAAAATTCTGAGCAAAGCGAAGAGCAGGACTGCATCTGTGGAGGTTTCAGAGACAGACTCGGGAATGAGGATAACTGTCAAAGACAGCAAGTTAGGGACTAAGAGCAACATTTACGTCTCTTCCAAGAAAGGTGAGGTCAGCGACGGGGGAGAGCCGAAGGTCTCGCCCACAGTCAAGTTGTCCTTGGACTCGAAAATCCTTGAGTTGGTCGTAGGCGATTCATCTATCGTGGGTGAGGAAGTCGTTATCAAAGGAGAGGGAGAAGAAGTCGTCTTCTCTTCATCAGAAGAAGGTAAGGAATACAACGCGGTCATGAGGAAGGACAAACCCCTAAAGTATATTGAGGTCATAGACAACGCTGAATCCAAGTTCAGGGTTGAACTATTGAAGGAAGCGTCTAGCGTGACGTCTAGCTTCTCGAACATAGACGTGGAGTTAGGTACAAACATACCCCTCAAGATGAGAGGAGAGGCTGACGCCGGAGGGCAGATCACTGTCTGGATAGCTCCTGTGATCTGATAATATAGTCCCCAGCTCTTTTTATAATTGCCATGTATTTATTTTTTGATATTTTTATTCCAGAGTTCTCATCGTCTATCACGTTTAGCATTGAAAGCGGTGTACCTTCCTTCACTCCGTTCTTGACTCCCAAGAAGTTGGAGGGCATGATAGTGGAACCTTCGAGTATTTTTTTGGAGTAGTCAGACCCCGGCTTCCTAGTCCTCGATATGACAAGGGCTAACTCCATGTCCTTCCACAGGTTTGGGCTCATCCACGCACCGTTGTCAGTCCCAAAGAAAACCTTGACTTGAGAGTCTATGGCTAAGTCCACTTTGGGTATGCCCACCGAGAACCACATGTTGCTCCTTGGACACATCACCAAAGGGACGTTGTTTTCCGCCAGCGTCCTCATTTCGTCTTCGCTCAGCCAAACGCCATGGACTAGAAAAGACGGAGAGAAGTCTGCCATGAAGCTCTCGAGGTCGTATTTCAGCCACTGCGACAAAGTCTCCGCGAAATGTGAAGCCCTGAGCTTAACTAAGTCCTTAATAACCTTGAAGTCATATTTCACCGACGGGCTGGGAAGACCGTAACCATCAGCGTATTTCAGCAGTTCCCTCAACGATTCCTTGGAGAACTCTTCCTCTTCAAGCCTACCTAAGACGAAGTAATTCAAAGGACCGCCCTTCAGTGCCTTCGCTATCTTGCTTCCTCTGATCCCCTGCTCCCTAAAGTCTACAACGGTCTTAACCCCAAACCTCAACGATTCCCTGAGGAAAGACGCAATGGACGCTGAGACGTCGTATCCCTCGCGCGAGAAGGCTTTATACTTGAAACTGAACGGGTCCCCTACTGCTTCCTTTATTGTGAGGTTGTACCCTTCTTCCATGACCATGTAGTCTCCACTGTGGACGTGAAAGTTGACCAAGGAAGGCATCAATAGACCTCTAATTTCGGAAGCGTTACCTGCTAGACCGTTACCTATGTGAGTTATTATACCGTCTTCCACCTCAAAGTTGAAGTTCTCTTTCCATTCTAGAGAATCTCCTACCAATCCCGAGCTTACGTTCACTGTCTTATGTTCTCTATTACCTTCCATTTGGAGTCCCTTGTCTCCCTTATCCTAGTCAGGGCCTCCGTAGCCTTCGAAACAGCGCACTTGGGATTCTCGCAGATCCCAACGCCAAACTTCATATCGTTCAGAGGTGCTTCAAGAATCCCCCTAAATTCGTCAGGCGATGAAAAAATCATGAAGTTGTCCCCGCCTAAGTACTGGACCAAGCTTCCGTGTCCCTCGGCTATGCGCTGTAACTCGACCATGAGTTCCATGCTTCTCCTATAAGATGAATAAATTGAACTCCTCTGAGTGAACTCCGTGAAGAAATTCACGTCTGCGTGGATTGCGACGACCTTGGAGTCTGGATAGTCCAAGACTTCTACCTCCCCGGGCTTCAGCTCGTTTAAACGCTTAGAAGCTACCTGCTCAGCCTCTAAGAAGTTTTTCCCGTAACCAAGACAACCCCTCAACTCAACGGGGGAGTACTCCTTTAATTTTGAAAATAAATTCTTAAAATGTAAATTCTTCACTCCATCAGCTATTATAAGGAATCTGTCCATCCTGGTCATGAGTGGAAATGCGTTGATCCTTAGGGAAAGCTTATTCACGAAAAAAGATAGTTTAGATTGTGCTAACTGTATTCTCCATTCCCTGTCATAACCCAGTGTTTCAGTCCACTCTCTGTAATGATGTAATTCCACCGCGAAGACTTTCACTCGATGTACACCGTTTCCTTAATGTCACGTAATGACTCTAACTTCTTGTACCTTAAAGCAAGCTTTACTGCAGACTCTACTGCTCTGTTAGCGTACTCTTCTATTCTCTCTACTGCTTGTTCGTGGGTTGCACCAGGGCCTATTATGCCTAAGGTCACCGGCTTTCCTTGCTGAATTGATATGTCGGCTATCAGCCTGGCGGTCTGAGAACCTATGATCTCATCATGCTTGGTCTCTCCTCTTATCACTGCACCGAGAGTCACGACAGCATCTACATCGACCTTCTCCAAGATTTTCTTCACCGCCAAAGGTATGTCGTAACTTCCTGGGACCTTGAAGACTATCTTCACGTTGGCTCCTAGAAACTTGGCGTGAGATATAGCCTTCTGTAGCATAAGGTATGTTATGTCGTAGTTGAAGTCTGCCACGACTATTCCTAGATTAATCGAGCTCTCCTGCATTTTCGTATCCCTGTCTCAATCCTTTTCCCGCGTATTTTCTTAAAGAGCTTTCTCCGTCCCTTAGAAGCCTCACAAGGTTCCTTGCGTGTTTAGTAGCTCTGTCCTCAGCTATCCTCACTAGGTCGTCTGGATGTTCAGCTTCCTCTTCATGGACAGTTACGTCTATCACGTGCTTCGACGTCAAGATCTGAACCATGATGAGACCTATGCTGGACGATATGTAGCTGTACTTGTCAAGTTGGGTCTTTCCTACCCATCCCAAGGTAATCACTCCGTCACATCCTGAGTCTATTAACTTCTTAGCTGCTACAGGGAGATCCTTTATTCCGGGTACTGTATATCTCTTAATTTCGCAGTCGTTGTCCTCTTTCATTATTGTTTTCTCCGCTATGTCCCCCATGTTCACCCTAGAGAACGTAGTGTCAGCCACGCCGTACTTACGCAACCTTAACTACCTCAAGTATTTCTTTCCCAGTTATGAAAGGTATTCCGTTGCTCTTAGCGAAATTTTCGGCTTTCTCCCTCTTCATGCTATACCTTTCATCTAGCATTTCAGCTATCACCACGCTCTTCTCAAGGCCTAGGTATTCCATCAAAGAGGAAGTCAATTCGGTGTGCCCCCTACGTTTTTCCAAACCTCTGGAAAGCAACACAGGAACGTGACCCGGAGCCATGAACTCATTGAAGAACTTCTCCCTTGCAGAAGCTTCGTCCTTACGTATCAGCTCTACAGTCTTATGGAGCTCTAATATTGTCTTAGCCCTGTCCTCATCCGATATTCCCGTCCTGGTACTCATGTGGTTCACCCACATCGCAAAAGCAGGTTCGTCCCCGTAAACTGGCCTCTTGACTAACTTAGAGTACTTCTGATAATTCCTCAGTTCATCCGTGATCAGACCTAGCCCAAGCTTCGTACCTTCCTCTTTTCCGGTCACATAGCATATTAGACCTCCAGCTTCCTTCCTAAGCGTGTAAACGCTCTTCCACGTCACTGAACCTGCGTAAAAAACCATGTCTACCTCTTCCTCCCTTCCATCGAAGTCGTATACCATTACGGGAAGACCTGAAAGAAGGGTGTTCCTCAAGTTCTCTCTGTTCATCAGCAGAGTATGTGTGTAAAAATATAAAAGCGTATTTACTTACGCTTATTAACATAGACTAATAAGATATAAACAATAAGAGGAATTATGAATAGAAGAACCAGATAATGATCATTGAAGTCTGCTTGCCTTTCAGATTGATGAGGAGAAGTTGTGTGGTTCGTGCTGTTCTCTATAAAGGAAGTTATGTTTACGTGTGGCTGTATAACTTTCACTGTTAAAGTGCCGTTTAGATCTTCAGACTTCAATTTTACCTTAAGCGGAGTTAAATTAGAAGGGAGTGTGTAGTAAGGTATCAAGATACTCCTATCATTTTCCATTGAGATAGATTGAGGGGAAAGCGTAACGTTAATCAAGCTATAATTAAATGAAACGACAACTCCCTCAAGGGAGGAAGATACATTAAAGATAACTGGAACATTGGATTCCTCCTGGAACGTGAAGTTCAACAAGTAGTTAGCCACGTCCGTCTGTCTTGACTCAGAATACGTGAAAGCTAATGGCGAGTTCCCTGAGAAAGACGTCGCTGTGCTGAACAACAAAAAGAGGATGAGGGAAATAATTAAGACTGTCTTCACAAAGTATATTTAATAGGTACGGGTTATAGTTTATACTGATGTCATTAGGATACGGCAGTAATCCGTACAGTAATTGGAGATTCATAGCACTTTCACAGTTCTCGGTCATTTTCATTTCAGCCCTGATTAGCTTCTTCCCTCAATATTACATCTTAGGTTACATCATTTACCTCGCTATATCGTTGTCACTCACGTCACTACTCACGTTCAGAAGCAACCCAATGCTGAGGGAAAGGAAATACATGGGGGAAATAATGAAGTCTAAGACTATATACGAGGAGAAGAACGCCAGGGAAATGATGAACAAGGACGAAGAATACATGAAGATCTACAAGCAGATGCTGAAGAGAAACGGCTATTCCATGCTTTACCTTGTAGGTTACCTTGTTGTGGTATTGATAATTTATGACGTAGTATTTGACAGATACAGGACGATGTTCGGGTCAAATCACCTTGACTTGTTCCTAGCTTTCTTCCTGTCCTTAGATGCAGTGGTATTAGCAAACATATTCATTTCAAGGAAGTTTTTGAAAGGAGCGACGTCCCAAGTGATGGCACCACAAGCATATAGAATAACTGAGAAGGGAGTGATAGCTAGCGATGCTACAGGTGTTTTCCTCCATTCCAGACACCTTCCTTCATCTGACATAAATGTGAACAGGGAGAAGAGGTACGTTGAGATAAGGTCGAACACGATAAAATTGCCTTATGACATTAGACTATACACTAGAGATATAGACAAACTGCTGGACGTTCTAGAGAGAGTAAAAAGGTTAGAGCTTAGAAGACAACAGTCTTCGTCCCAGAATTAGCGAAGTGAAAGTGAGAGTAAGTACCCACGGTATTTTTAACTAAGACACCGTCCCTCTTCTCGAATATCCCTTTTCCTATCTCGTTCTCGAAAGCGAAATCTTTTTCTTCAACTGAGATAGGCGAGGAGACGTGAAACTCATGCCCTTGAAGAATAGAACCTTTGACTATCTGACCTACGTTTCTCGTAGCCCTTAATCTGGTGTAACCTATAGTAAGCTTATCCTTGACCTTTATCTCTATGTCGAAGACTTCTGCCATCATGTATTTCCTATCCCCAACTAAAGAGGAAGAGAGGTACATCATCCCTCCACACTCTGCTAAGATAGGGACTTCTCTCATTGCGGACTCCTTTATCCATTTCTTAGTGACGAAATTGCGTTCTAGCAATTCCATGTGTAGCTCTGGATATCCTCCACCTATGTAGACCGCGTCAGCGTTTCTCACTTCCTCGTTCTCAAGCGGGCTGAAGAAAACCAAGTTATATCTCCTCCTTAGCAAGTCCAAGTTTTCCTTGTAGTAAAAGGAGAACGCTTCGTCATACGCTACCGCTAGGGTGCTCCTAGATGTCTCGTTTAAGTCATCCTTGGATTCCGGAAGGGAATCTGACTCCGCTAAGTCGAGGAGCGACTCAAGGTCTACGTTATCCTCTACGAGTCTAGAAGCCCTCTCTATGATCATCTCTACCCCTTGGTTGTCCTCAACTGTGACTAGACCTAGATGTCTGGTGTTTACTTCCAGATCCCTCGAGAAAGGGATTCTCCCGAGGACCTTCACACCGTCTGGAACCGAGCTCTTGCAGTAGTTGTAGTGGGTCTCCGATCCTACCTTGTTGAATATTACCCCTCTAACGTCCACATTCCCGTAACTTCTCAAGCCTTGAATTATTGCACCTACAGTAGAGCTGACGTTACTACAGTTTATCACAAGAACCACGGGGGTCTTTGTCACCTTAGATAAGCTAGCAGTGCTATAATCAGTGTTAATACCGTCGTATAATCCCATAACTCCCTCTATGATAGACACGTCGTAACCCCTTGAGTACTTTGACAGGGAATTGATAACGCCTTGATCTCCCATCATCCAGAGGTCCAAGTTGATTGATGCCTCTCTAGATGCCTTAGTGAGGTATCCCGGGTCTATGAAGTCAGGCCCAGCCTTGAAAGCCCTTACCCTCATTCTCTTGGATATCGCCCTGACTATGCCAGATGTGATGGTCGTCTTTCCCGAACCGCTACGGTCTGAAGCTATGATGAACCTTTTCATGTGTCTTTCAACCTTAAAACTATCCTGAATATTTTAATATAGGTTACCATGTTCAAAGTACTTTACGGTAAAGCCTCAAATTTCAAGACTATCTTGGACGTTTTAAGCCACATGATCGACGAAGGGTCGTTCAAGTTCGACCAAAACGGGATGAGCCTCGTTGCAATAGACAAAGCCCACATTTCCCTCGCTACAATAGAGATTCTCAATACCGCGTTTAAGGACTATGAGGTAGACGAGGAGTTCAACTTCGGGTTCAATACGCTTTACCTTCTCAAAATATTCAAGGGAATATCCAGCAAGGANNCATCATCTTCGCCTGACGTAGTGAAAATAGTGATATACGGCGACAATTCCAGGGAATATAACGTCAGGAACTTGTCCGTGGAACAACCTACCTTGCCTAAGGTGAACATGCAGTTTCCCGCTAAAGCTGAGGTTCCATCCAAAGCTTTTAAATCAGCTATAGACCAAGTCTCCACGGTTTCTGACACTGTAGTCGTATCTGCAAGCGAGGACTCTCTAGTGATTAGAACTCCCGATGACAACAAGGACGCCAAGGTGGAGGTTGTGTTCGACAAGTCTGACGATACTCAAATCAACGTGAATTCAAAGGTGGAAAGTTCGTACTCTGCTGACTACTTGAGCTATATTCTAGGACTGACCAAAATGTCTGGGACTACTTCCATTGAATTTGACGAGAAGAAGCCGATTGAGATAAACTTCGAGAGTCAAGAAGGGGGGAAAGTTACTTATTTGCTTGCCCCTAAAGTAAGCTGATGCAAATCTCAAAGTCTATCGTCGGAAGCTACCCGAAGAGTCCGAAGTTAGCAAAGGCTCAAGCGTGGTACAACGCAGGCAAGATAGGGAAGGAGAAGTACGAGAAGTACCTTAAAACATATACTGCTAAAGTTTTTTCTCTAGCCAAAGAGATAAACGCTTCCTATACCACTGATGGACTGCTAAGATGGGACGATATAGTAGACGTGACTTTCAGCTTCGTAAAGGGACCAACAAAGGGTCCCTTAATAAGGTTCTACGATAACAACTTCTATTACAGGAGACCAATTATCTCATCCAAGTTAGCAAAGGAAGACTCTAACTTAGTTGAAGCAATGGGATTCTCTAGAGACGTAATGAAAGAGACTGGAGCATCATCTAAACTTAAAGGCGTGTTCCTAGGTCCCCTCTCTTACTACAGGCTGAGCGAGGTAAAGCACTATAAGAACCCAGAAGAGTTAATGATGGATTACTCCAACGTAGTCTCAGAGACCATCGATGACTTGAAGAGCACAATAGACGCGGTCGAGATACACGAACCTTCAATGTTCGAGAAGAGGATTAAGAATGAGTTAATCACCAAATTACCTGAAATATATTCTCCGATTTCATCGACAGGAGTAGAGAAACACGTCATCACTTACTTCGAAATGAGCCACCTTGAGAGGTTGGATAACTTCCTGTCCATAAAGGCAGAATATCACGGGATTGACCTCTCGGAGAACCTTACGAAAGTGGCGAAGATTTATCCCCATCTGAAGGGAATTAGTCTGATAGCTGGAGTGTTGAACACCAGGACTACTAAGCTGGAAAAAGTAAGCTCTATTAACAAGGTTCTATCTAACATCAATCAACACGGTGCAAAGGAAGTGGTTCTAAGCAACTCTTCTTTGATGGACTTCATACCTGAGATGATAGCTGTAAAGAAAATTAAGCTCTTAAACAAAGTAGGAGGTGGTAAAAATTAACAGCAAAAAGTCTTATCCAGAAGTTCCTGTTCTACCTACAACGGTCATAGGGAGCTATCCTAGACCGAAGTGGCTCAAGGAGTCAATAAGGCTATCGTCAGCGGGGAAGATCTCCAAGGACGACTTAGAGGAGGCCTTTAATGACTCAGTCATTGCAGTCATGAGGGACCACGAGGTCGCAGGAATAGACATACCTACTGACGGAGAGATGAGAAGGGATGAGATGGTCGAGTTCTTCGCTGAGCATTTAAAGGGATTCAAGTTCTACGGCTACGTGAGGGTCTGGGGAGACGCTTACTACAGGAAGCCTTCCGTTGTGAGCAGAGTGGAATACAAGAAACCCATGCTCGAAGGGGAAGTCAAGTTCGCCCAATCAGTGTCTTACACTAAAAACCTGAAGGTTACGATCACCGGTCCTTACACAATAGCAGACTGGTCGTTCAATGAATACTATAAGACAAAGGAGGATCTAGTCTTCGATTTGGCTAAGATAATAAACCAGGAGATAAAGAACTTGGTGAAGATGGGCATTCCTTTCATACAGGTCGACGAACCAGCCTTGCCCACTCATGAAGACGAAATACCGTGGGGAGTACAAGCTATTAATGAAGCCGTAAAAGGTGTTGACGTTAAGGTAGGGCTCCACATATGTTACGGGGATTACTCTAAGGTAATGCCGTTTGCTGATGAGCTGAAGGTAGACCAGCTAGCCCTAGAGTTCAAGAACAGGGACTTTAAGGACTTAGAGCTCATAAAGAGGTTTGGATACTCAAAGGAGATAGGTTTAGGTGTAGTAGACGTTCACTCAAAGAAGGTAGAAACTCCAGAGGAAGTCGCAAAGGGCATAAAGAAGGCCATGCAGGTGCTTGAGCCAGAAAAGATATTCGTCAACCCAGACTGTGGACTTAAGAGGCTATCCAGAAAGGTCGCATACCAGAAGCTGGTTTCAGTAGTGGAAGGAACAAGAATGGTGAGGGAAGAACTTAAAAAGAAGGGTTTGTCTACTATCCAGTTGAAACCCATTGTCAATAGGTGAATCCAATGAACAAGAGGAGAGCTAGAGGAAAATCTCATTCAATAAGACCTGTTAGAGCAGGATCTCCGAAATGGGTTAAGTTCACCCGTGAGGAGGTAGAGGTATTAGTAGAGGAGCTTTCAAAGAAGGGTTATCCCCCTTCAATGATAGGTTTAGTATTGAGAGATCAATACGGAGTACCTCTTGTAAAGCAAGTAACTAGAAAAAGCATATCTCAAATACTTGAAGAGAGGGGTCTAGCTCCAAAGATTCCAGAGGACCTTTTCAACCTAATAAAGAAAGCTGTTAACGTAAGAAGACATTTAAACGAGTACCCCAAGGACAAGAAGGCAAAGAGAGGTCTCGAAGAGGTAGAGTCAAAAATAAGGAGGCTGAGCAGATACTACGTGGAAGTTGAAAAGCTTCCAAAGGGCTGGCGTTACGAACCGGCTAAGGCTGAACTATTAATAGCTTCTGCCGAAGCCTCCTAATTTACATCCAGTATTGTTTTTATCCCTAGGTTTTATATCAAGCGTGAAGCGTCTTATATAAAAAAGAAGTGTGTATATATATACTACTTTATTACATAATAGTTGCCTGGACGGTCATCTTTTCTGTTTCTAATCTAAACTCTAATTGTTTTCAACTCGCACCTTAATTGCTTCCTCTACCCTTTCTTTCAAAATATCAGCTATACGCTGGTCTAAGCCTATAGGAGAGGCGATTGTGATCGACACCTTTCTGCCGTCAATGACAGCCTCATTACCTTCTATTCCCAAGAGTCTCGGAATATCTTTCAGGAAGTGCGTTCCTGTTGCGAAAAGCAGAGGCACAACTATTATCTGATCCGCGCCTTTCTTGAATAAATTCTCCAATGCTGTCCTGAGATCTGGCTGGTCGAACTCAAGGAAACCATATTCAACCAGATCGAAATCTTTCCCTAACATCTCAGCGTAGCCAACGGCCATTTCCTTCCATTGTGAAACTTTACTCCCATGTAATACAAGCAAGACTCCTATCATATTTATCAATGACATCTTCGAGTACGATTTTATATACTTGAATTAAGATAAGCTCTTGAAGGTGGAATGATTGCCTGACTTTAAGCTCGTCATTTCTGACCCAAGTTCGACATCTCTAAAGATAGAAAACGTTAAGGTGAAAGTTTCGGATAAAATACAAGCACAGAACGGAGAAAAAGAAGGAAAAACTCTTCCTATAGCTAAGCTAAACGAGAAGACTAAACAGAGCCTCAACGTTGACTTGTTCCTCACCCTAGAGATCACGAAACAGGAAGGAGATAAGATATCTAAGATCAAATCTCACTTCAAAGTAGAGGTAGACTCTTCTGTTCCGGATAATGAGGTTTGGATAGGACAGGAAGCGTCGGAGAAGTTCGGCTCTCAGGAGTTCGAGGCGAAAGCGTATAGGACTAGGGCGTTTCAGCTAACCGTAGACCAAAACAAGTCTTCCTTGATAGGAAGGAAGATAGGAGAGGTCGTTGATTTCGGGGCTCTAGGAACTCCGCTTAAGCTCAAGATAACTGGAGGATCAGATAATTCCGGCTTCCCCATGAGGCCTGATGTGGGAGGAGGAGTCAAGAAGAGATTGCTGATCAGTGGACCTCCTGGATACCACCCAGAAGAGGACGGTGAGAGGAGAAGAAAGACGGTGAGAGGAAACATGGTCGTCCAGGACGTAGTCCAAGTGAATACCGTGATTTTAAGGTGATGCTTTGTCCTGGCCAAACGTACAACCAGAAGTTAACATAGGAGTAGTAGGCCATGTAGATCACGGGAAAACAACCCTCGTGCAAGCAATAACTGGAGTTTGGACTTCTAAACACTCGGAGGAGCTAAAAAGAGGGATGACGATAAAGCTTGGATATGCAGAAGCTAGCATAGGCCTTTGTGAGACTTGTAGAAAGCCTGAAGGATATGTCACGGAGCCTTCGTGTAACACCTGCGGGTCAGATGAGAAACCCAAGTTCCTAAGGAGGATTTCCCTGATAGATGCTCCAGGGCATGAAGTCTTGATGGCTACTATGCTCTCCGGGGCAGCGCTCATGGACGGCGCGATCTTGGTAGTTGCAGCAAACGAACCCTTCCCTCAGCCGCAGACCAGGGAGCACTTCACTGCACTTGGAATAATAGGAATAAAAAACATGGTAATAGTCCAAAACAAAGTGGACGTGGTATCCAAGGAAGAGGCCTTAGCTCAATATAGGTCGATTAAAGAGTTCATCAAGGGAACTTGGGCGGAAGGGTCACCGATAGTCCCAGTCAGTGCCCTCCACAAAATAAACGTAGATGCCTTGATAGAAAACATGGAGAACCATATAAAGACACCTGAGAGAGATCCAAACAAGAGCTCAGTCCTCTTGGTAATACGAAGTTTTGACATAAACAAGCCCGGTACTTCTTACTCTAACCTAAAAGGAGGTGTAGTAGGAGGGACGATAATCCAAGGGAGCTTCAAAGTAGGGCAAGAGGTAAAGATAGTCCCCGGTATAAGGATAGAGAAACAGGGAAAAACGTCCTTCCAGCCGTTATACACTAAAGTCTCATCTCTCAGGTTTGGCGACAACGAGTTTGATGAAGCTAAGCCAGGAGGTCTAGTAGCTATGGGGACATACCTAGATCCTTCCCTAACTAAGGCGGATGGACTTTTAGGTAATGTAGTAGTCCCCGCTAATGCTAAAGTAGATGTGCTTGACAAGTTAATGATCGAATATCAACTCTTAGAAAGGGTAGTAGGAGCCAAAGATCTAAACAAGGTAGACACGATAAGGGCTAAGGAGACCCTAATGTTATCCATAGGGTCAGCGACTACCATAGGTGTAGTGAGAACATCTAAGTCAAATACAATAGAAGTAGACCTAAAGAGACCAGTAGCGATATGGGACAAGAACGTAAGAGCAGTCATAAGCAAACAGATAGGAGGAAGGTGGAGGCTCGTAGGTTGGGGAATAGTGAAAGTATGATAGAAAAGAAGAAAGACATAGAGAAGGAAGGAGTGCTTTTAGATACTAATATCCTCCTTTATATTTACGAAGGTTTCGATCCCTTTCTTTCAGTATTAGAAAGGTTTGACTATAAGCCAGACTTTTTCATTCACAGCACTGTTATAAACGAGCTCCTAACATTGAAGGGGAGGGAGAGAGGCTTTTCGATGAACGCAAGAATTAACGTTGCAATGGCTTACTTGGAGAAATTCTCAAGCATGTGGAAGAAGCTTGATGCACCGTGCTCTGGAAAAGTGGACAATTGTCTAATCGAGACCGCACTAAAGATGAATCTGATCTTAATGACTAACGATAGGGAAATGAAACAAAGAGCGCTTGAGAATGGAGTCAGGGTGCTCTTTGTACAAGGGAAAGGTAAAATTATAAAATCCTTAACTCCATTCTAAGCTATGTATAAACTTATAAAGGCAAAGGGTATCGTCCGAATACCACCCGAATCCTTCGGCAAGCCTTTGGAAGAGGTGGCTTTGGAAAACCTGAAGCAGGACTATCAAGAGAAACTTTCCAGCGAGTTTGGATTGGTTTTAGCTATCCTGAACGCTAAGGTGAGCGAAGAGGGGCAAATAGTTTACGGAGACGGAGCCACGTACCACGAAGTTGAGTTCGAAGTCCTCTCCTACGTTCCGATGATACAGGAAGTAGCAGAAGGGGAAGTGCAGCAAGTTGACAACTACGGAGTTTACGTTAATTTAGGGCCTATGGATGGGTTGCTTCACATATCTCAGATAACGGACGAAAACATGAAGTATGACAAAAACCGAGGAATAATATACACTGAGAAGACCAAGAAAATGTTACAGAAAGGTGACTTGATAAGGGTCAGGATATTTACAATTTCCACTTCAGCAGGAAGGTTGCCTAAGATAGCTCTCACGTCAAGACAGCCTGCCTTGGGGAAGGCAGAGTGGATCAAAAAACAATGAACGGGGGTATACATGGGACAGAAGGTATTTAAGGCATGTAAAAACTGCAGAGCTCTCACCAACTCAGACGACGCTAAATGTCCTGTTTGCGGAGGTCAATCATTCTCTGATGACTGGGAAGGAATGATCATAATAATAGACGAGGAATCTGAGATAGCAAAGCTTACGGGTGTGCAGAAGCCTTGGAAATACGCCATAAACCTGAAATAGACGTTTGTTTTTTCCCTACCCGAGAACCTAGGATTGAACTTTCTAGACCTTACGGTAAGCTTGTGGTAGGCAAAGAATCACTTCCGGCAGAAGTAAGGGGAAAAAGGGTAATAACTGTGGGAGACTTTGTAACTAAGATCTTGACCGATGCCGACATAACCCCTCACCTCAGTATTGTGGACGGAAAGACAATGAGAAACCTATATCTAGGAACTAAGGCTGAAGGAGACGTAGTTATGAACGAGCCAGGAGTGCTGAGGCTTTCGTCCATGTTGAAAGTTAAGGAAAGGATTGAAACTGGAGGGAGAATTTTCGTAAACGGAGAAGAAGACATGTTGGCTATACCTGCGATTCTTTTCAGTGAAGACGGAGATGTTGTGGTCTACGGTCAACCCAAAGCGGGGTCTGTAGTAGTTAAAGTGAACGGAATGGTCAAGTGGAGGGTAAATGATATTTTTTCAAAATTCCTAAGAAAGGAATGTCAGCCCTGCGCGGGGTCTTCACATTTCTGACCTTTTGAGCCTCATCATCTGAGAAGTTCTTAGGAAAAGCTTGATTGCACTAATTTATTTTTACTGTATTAAGCTCCGTACTTTTCAGCCCTCTGCGAGTAGTTCAGGAGCAGGTTCATTACGTCCATACCTCTCACCCTAAGAGACCCTTTCTTAGCGTCGACCTCGTTGAAGTCCTCAACCTGATCGAAAGGAACGTGATATGGGACGTGGATGAAAATGGGCACTGGGTCTCCTGCATGTTCCTTCTTCTCCACGGGAGTTGCATGATCTCCCGTCAACGCTATTACCATGTCATCTCCTACGCTGTCTATAATTTTTCCTATAACATAATCTATTTTCTCTATTGCCTTCACTTTCTCTTCTACCTTGCCATCGTGAGAAGCAGCATCGGTTGCCTTCACATGGAGAAACACTAAGTCGTAATTATCAGATTTCAGGAAATCTATTACAGCTCTGGCCTTAGAGTCGTAGTTTGTATCTATTCCACCGGTAGCTCCAGGGGGAGTTACGACTTCCATCCCTAGCTCTTTGCATATCCCTTTAATTAATGCTGTTGATGCTACAGTGACTCCTCTCATACCCGTGTAGTCTTGGAGCTTAGGCAACTTTACGTAACTCGCCGCTCCTCTGACCAGAACTATATTCGCCGGCAGTTCACCTTTCTTTTCCCTTTCAGCGTTTGCCTTAGACTCGCTTAGCACTTTATTCATCAGAACCGTAAGTTTGTTCAAGACCTCTGACGTCTTCTTTGCTTCTGGTGTGTCCTCCGAAGGCCTGCTCTCCAAAACCTTCTTACCTACCTCGTGAGGGTCGGTATCGCTAACTTTGTCGCTCAGCCCAGGCCCTGACAGAACTACCGCAACCCTATGCTCCGTACCTTTATAAAAAGACACTTTTACACCATCGATTGAACCTATCTTTGAGTTTAGTTCATCAACTAATTCCTGGCCTTCGTCAAGTTTCCTCCCTGCCCTGCGGTCCTTCACTACCATGTTGTCTACAGTAGCGAAGTTCCCCCTGAAAGCTACGTCACCATGCTTCAGGTTAGCTCCTGCACCTAGGGCTTCAAAGGCTCCCCTTCCTCTATAATACTTGTAAGGGTCTAGGCCGAAAATGGAGAGATGGGAGGTATCGCTTCCAGGTGTTATGCCGGGAGAAATAGGATCCATTAAACCTACAAGGGACGTTTTCAGAAGTTTGCTTATGTTTGGCTTCCTAGCGTACTGTAGCGGAGTCAGACCGCCTAAAGAGGTAACTGGTCTGTCTCCCAATCCGTCTCCTATGATGAGTAGAACCTTGTATTTCCTCATTTAGATCACGCTCTGCTTGAGCTGTTTGGCCATGGTCTCATATCTCTGCATGTCTGCCTGCGTCAGGCTTGGAGACACTACCTTCATGCCTTCCTCCAGATCCTGGGTAGTCACCTTTACATCTACGTTGTTCATGCACTCAGTCAGAACCTTGTTCTTGCATTCCTCATTTTCTTTGCATTCATTGTTAGATTTCTCAACGCATGAGGAATAAACGTTCCTCAACTTCAGCATCACAGTTTCTCTCACTAAAGCCTCTATGTCTGCACCAGTGTAGCCCTCAAGTTTCTTTGCTACTTCCTCCAAGTTAAGGTTTGGATCTACAGGGACTGACTTTAGGTGAACTTTCAGAATATCAAGCCTAGCTTTCAAGTCAGGTGGAGGAACATAAATGATCCTGTCGAACCTGCCCGGCCTGAGCAAAGCCGGATCTAAAAGGGTAGCTCTATTAGTAGCTCCTATTACTATTACCCTATTTAAAGCTTCTATTCCGTCCATCTCCGAGAGCAGTTGATTCACTATTCTCTCAGTTACTCCCGAGTCGCCGTGTATTCTTTCCCTTGAAGGTGCTATCGCGTCTATCTCGTCGAAGAAGACCACACAAGGCGCTGTCTGCCTAGCCCTCTTGAAGACCTCCCTTATGGCTTTTTCGCTCTCACCTACCCACTTAGAGAGGATCTCCGGTCCCCTTATAGCTATGAAGTTAGCATTGCTCTCAGTAGCTACAGCCTTAGCTAACATTGTCTTACCAGTTCCGGGAGGACCAAATAGCAGAACTCCTTTGGGGGGCCTTATCCCTGTCTTATCAAAGAGCTGTGGGAACTTCATGGGCCACTCTACAGCCTCCCTGAGCTGTTGCTTGACGCTTTCCAATCCTCCTATGTCGGACCAATGAACAGTCGGAACTTCTACGTAGACTTCCCTGAGGAGTGTAGGCTGGATCATTTTCATAGCCTCCATGAAGTCGTTCATAGTTACCTTAAGTTCCTTTAGCACGTCAGCTGGTATCTGCGGGGTATCGAAGTTTATCTTCTTCTCTAGAGTGAACCTCCTTAGGGCAGCTATTGCAGCCTCCTTAGTCAGGGCAGCGAGGTCGGCCCCGGTATACCCATTAGTTAACTCTGCTATCTTGTCTAGGTCAACTCTATCAGGACCTTCATCTACCAGAGGCATGTTTCTGGTATGTACTTGAAGGATATCCTTCCTACCTTTTGTGTCCGGAGGTCTGATCTCTATCTCCCTGTCGAACCTCCCTGGTCTTCTCAGAGCTTGATCTACCGCTTCAGGTCTGTTAGTAGCTCCTATTATCACCATCTTCCCCCTTCCTTTGATTCCGTCCATCAGCGTGAGCAACTGCGCTACTACCCTCTTCTCAACTTCTCCAGTAGACTCCTCTCTCTTTGGAGCTATTGCATCGATTTCATCTATGAATACTATGGAAGGAGCGTTCTTCTCAGCTTCCTCAAATATCTCCCTTAGCCTCTGTTCACTCTCTCCGTAGAACTTGCTCATTATTTCAGGTCCATTTATTGAAGTGAAGTAAGCCCCGATCTCGTTAGCCAGTGCCCTAGCTAACAAAGTCTTTCCTACGCCCGGAGGGCCGTAAAGTAAAACGCCCTTAGGTGGCTCTATCCCAAGGTGTTGGAATATCTCCGGGTGCTTCATAGGCAACTCTACGATTTCTCTTATCTTGGATTTAACGTCCTCTAGATCACCTATGTCTTCCCAAGTCACCTTGGGGAAAGTTCCTTGTTCTTTAACTGGCTCTTCCTTTATCTCTATTGCAGTGTTCCCAGTCACGTAGACGTTGTTGGAAGGCATGGTATTTACTACAACCAGATCCAAGGAGCCTGTGTAGATAGGTATAGGTATAGTCTCTCCCTTGCTCAGAGGTTTATCCATCAACAACTCCCTTACGTAATTCACAAAAGACTGATCGAAACGGATCGGCTGTGTCGGTGCAAGTACGACCTTGTTCGCAGAGGTTACACTAGCCTTCTTTACCGACACCTCGTCCCCTATTGAGACGCCTATTGCCTTTCGCACGTAACCATCAATCTTAATCTCTGAATCAGAAACGTCGTATGTAGGCATTGCTTGAACAATAGATGATCCACTGGGTCCGGTAACCTCTACATAGTCACCAGAATCTGCACCTAGCCTATTCATTACATTAAAAGTTAACCTACCTATCTTCTTACCTACGTCCCTTTGTCTGGCTTCGGAAACTCTTAGCTTGATACCATTTGACGACATGATTACAAGTATTCAGCTGTTTAAATAAAGTCTTTTTCCCTTGAAGATAAAGATTGGCTAGAAATGCGCTAGTCCTATTTAGGACTCACAAGCATTTGAAGCATATATAACTAAGAGATTCGTTCTATATTTTATTATAAATTAGCAATATATCTATGCAATATTATTAAGATTAATAATTTTCATTATAGTATTAAAAGGATAACGCTAACCTTTAATCTATCATAGATGAAGAGAAACTTTCCAATGTAACACTAAAAACAACATTTGATAACTATATTATAAGATTACAATTTGAAAAATTTTAAGTAAGATGTTCCTGCTATTTATTATATTACTTTATTGTATTGACCTTTCTCTTTTCAGTTAGTAACATGACTTCAAATAGCCGAGCCGTTTAAATAAGTCTTTTTCACTAAAAAATACGAGATACTTGTCCAATATCCCTTACTCTATTTACACAAGCTCATGCCCAAATTGCGGAGGTGATATCGAGGCTGACAGACTAGCAAAAGGTCTTGTATGTAAATCATGCATGCCAAAGGAGATAGAAGTTAACGGTCTTGAATCCCTTTTAAGATACCTAGATAGGAAAGGAAATCTCAAATCAATGAAAGAGATACTCAATTTTTACAAAGAAGCTCAGTTCATTTCAGAGTTCTTTAAGCTGGCTTTAAAAACGGGTCCCATAGGTCCTCAACGTTCTTGGATAATGAGGCTGGCTAAAGGGGAGAGCTTCTCCATCATAGCCCCGCCTGGGCTTGGAAAGACAACTTTTGGGGTAATATCCTCGGTTTACCTCGCTTCAAAGAGAAAGAAGAGAAGCTTGCTGATGTTTCCCACGAAGACTCTAGTAAATCAAGTCAAGCAGAAAGTACAGCAAGTCGCGTCCAACACTTCCTCAGACGTAAGGCTTCTGGTTTACGATTCAGGAATGAGGCAAGCCCAGCGTGCAGAATTCATGAAGAGCCTTAGAGAGGAGGACTTTGACATAGCTATACTGAGCTCCAGGTTCGCAATGATGAACTTAGAAAACCTTACTGTATTGGATTTCGGTTTCCTTTTCGTCGATGATGTAGATTCAGCCCTGAAGTCCAATAAGAGCGCGAGAGCTATGACGCTGTTAGCTGGGTACAGCGACGACGACATTGAAAAAGTGAAGGAGTTGCTCAAACAGTCTTACAACGATCCTTCGGCTTTCTCAAAGATCGCAAACCTTAGGAAAAGAGATAAAGTAGTAATTTTCTCATCTGCAACTGTAAATAGAAGCAACCCGGTTCTCTCTTCTTTGATGGGGTTTAAACCGGGTAGCTCCAACATTTACCTTAGGAAAGTGGTGGACTCATTCACCGAAATGCCAGAGGACGAGAACTCAGCCATAGATGCAATTGACGGTCTTATCAAGAAGTTAGGTAGCGGAGGACTAATCTTCGTTCCTGTTGATAAAGGAAACAAATACTCAGAACAATTAGCACATGAACTTGACGGAGACTTGAAGGTAATCTCGCTTTCCTCTTCCTCAGTGAGGAAAATAGACGAGTTCAAAAACGGGGACATTGACGTGATGGTGGGTGTAGCTACCCATTATGGTGTCTTGGTCAGAGGAATAGACATACCGTGCAGGATAAAATATGCTATCTTCTTGGGCATACCTAAGTTTAGGTTCACCATAGGAGAAGCCATTCATCCGCTTACAGCGCTGAAGTTGCTCACGTTAATAGCTCAAGTTAGAAAAGAGAATTCTATAACCTCTGTGCTTTATAAGGCTAAGAGGAGGCTCAGGAGGGCCAGCGCGGCATCGCTTTCCATGATTGCTAGGGACATTAAGGACGGAAAGGACCTCGATCCAGCCCTGAAAGATATGTATACTGTCCTCTATGAGAACTTGAAAGACTCTGATTTGCTCGAAAAGATTGCAGAGATCGGAGACGTGGTGATCAAGGGCAATTCAATAATGATGCCAGATTACATAACTTACGTCCAGGCTAGCGGTAGGACTTCAAGGCTCTTCGGCCCGGAGTTGACTACTGGTCTGTCCATATTATTTGTAGACGACCAAAACTTGTTTAGAATGTTACAGAAGAAGCTCTCGTTCATCTTGGACGATAACAACTGGGCTAAATTAGACCTAGCAGGAGGAAAAGTTGGAGATGTACCGCTTTCTCAGTTAATGTCGAAGATAAGCAGAGAGAGAAAGAAAATAGCGCTAGCTAGGAGTTCCGGATCCATGGAGAGCTCCCTTTCTAAGATCAAGACTACCCTCATGATAGTGGAGTCGCCCCATAAAGCTAAGACCATATCGAACTTCTTCTCCAGACCTACAGTGAGGGAGACCCAAGGTATCAGAGTATTTGAGACCGTAATAGGTGACAAAGTTCTCATGGTTACTGCCAGTGTAGGCCACATCTATGACCTTACTACAGAGGAGAAAGGCCTCTTCGGAATAGAGGTAGTCAAGAAGGACGGGGAACAGAAGTTCATACCTTATTATTCTACAATAAAGAGGTGTGAGAACGGCCACCAGTTCACCACAGATAAGGACGGCACGTGTCCTAGATGCGGAGGAAAGGTAGTAAGCGACAAGAAGACAGTAATAGATGGTCTGAGAAAGCTCGTGATGGAAGCCGATTCCGTATTGATAGGTACAGATCCGGACACAGAAGGGGAGAAAATAGCGTGGGACTTGTACGTATCATTGAGGCCGTTCAACAACAACATAAAGAGAGCTGAGTTCCATGAGATAACTAGAAGGGCTATCCTTGAGGCGATAAACAATCCGAGGGAATTCATCGTGCCTCTGGTGAAGTCTCAGATTGTGAGGAGGGTAGAGGACAGATGGATAGGATTCAAACTTTCCAATTCCCTAAGGGAATTCTTCTGGAAGGATTACTGCACTAAGCTTACGGAAAAGAAGTCCTCATCATACCTCAAGGAGATCTGCGACAAGAACGAGACTTATTATAACCTGAGCGCAGGGAGAGTCCAAACTCCGGTTTTGAACTGGGTAGTCAACAGATACGTCAATGAATACAAGAGGACGGCAAGGAAGATACTAGTCATTAGAGCTGATAGCTTGAGCTTCAACGTATTGAAAGAGAAGGGGATTAAGATTGGCTCAGAAGTCAACGTTAAGATAAACAATTATTCCACCTTCGAGGAGAAGTTCGGTCCCCTACCGCCTTACACTACGGACACGCTTCTCTCTGACGCTTCCCAACTATTGGGGGTTTCAGCTCAGGAGACAATGGGAATAGCCCAAGACCTCTTTGAAAGCGGACTCATAACATACCATAGGACGGACAGCACCAGGATATCTAGCGTTGGTATATCAGTAGCTGAAAACTACCTGAAGCAACTCCTAGGCTTCGTTCCGCCCTTGTTCAAGGGAAGGACTTGGGGTGAGGGAGGAGCACATGAGGCGATAAGACCTACAAAATCCATGGATCCAGATCAGCTTTACACTGCAATAGAGTCTGGCGACATAGAACCCTCTAAACCTTTCAGGAGACAACACTTTAGAGTCTATGAAATAATCTTCAAGAGGTTTCTATCCAGCCAGCTAGATCCCATAACAGTAGAAAGAGTGAAAGTGAATCTAGAAGCTGAGACGGAGGGAAAGAAATTGACCTTAGAGTCTTCTGTTGAGCTACCCGTGTCTTTTAGAGTCAGCGACGAGGAGGAGGTTAATCATAAACTCGAGGACAAAGTATATGTGCCTTTCCGTATCTATAAAGATGTACTAGAATACATGAAAGGTTTACAAAATAACGCCGTGGTCAAGGGAAAAGTGATCAGAGAGTTCCTTAAATCAGACAAGCCTCTATACTCAGAGGGAGACTTAGTTTCGGAGATGAAGACTAAGGGAATAGGGAGGCCGAGCACTTACGCCACCATAGTGGAGACCTTGTTGAGGAGGAGGTATGTGATAGAGAGTAAAAAACTTAAAAGGCTAGTCCCTTCAAACCTAGGAATAGCTGTGAATGATTATTTAATCACTCGTTATGGAAAATTCGTTGGTGAAGAGAGAACCCGCCAGCTTTTGAGTAAAATGGATAAAGTAGAAAAAGGAGAGATAAATTACACTGACTTGTTGAATGAAATGTATAAGGAGATACAACAGATTGATAAAGTAAAAGGAACAGACAGTGAGTGACATGTTAATAGCACTTCTGCATCTGAAACTGAAGGAACTGTCAAGGAAACACAACGTTGAGAAGGCTAAGAAACTGATGAAAATGGCAAGGGACAGGAACGTGAAGCTCGTGGTCTTACCTTCCCTTTTCCCCGTTGGAAACACGTTCGAGATATATAGCAACGAGAAAAAGTTGAGGAGCATGGTAAAGAACTTAGCAGAGAAGATCCCTGGCAACAACACCGACATTCTGATAAACCTAGCTATGGAGGGGGAGATGCACGTCATTGCAGGCCCACTGCTGGAACAAGCAGGCCCTAAGATATTCCTCACCAGCTTAGTCCTCTCACCTCAAGGGGAGATCATAGGTAAGTACAGGAAGGTGATAATCTCGGACAAGGACATAAAGCTCGGAATATCAGGAGGAAAGGAACCAGTTTACACTCTTCTAGACAAGAAATACGGAATAATTTCTGAAGACGACCTTTTCTCCCCCGAAATAAGCAGGATATTATCCCTTTTCGGAACTCAGGCCGTAATAGGAACGATGAAGGCTTTGCCGAACAATCAGGAAGTCCTAAAGCACTTAGCTATAGTGAGGACCGTGGAAAACAACATTCCTTATCTGATTACAGGAGAGGTCATAGAGGACGAGGAGGGCGAAATAAAGGGGTCCTCTCCTACGTTCATAACCACGCCAGACAACATGATATATAAGGAAGCGGAGGACTCGGACGCAATCCTTACGGTTGAGTCTGAAGTGTTGATGAACGGAAAAGGAAAGAGAGTTAACATGGCTATGCTCGACTCAGTTATAGGAGGACTCTGTAAGAACTACAAGAAGCTGAGAATGGAAAACAATAAGAAAAACAACAGTGAAGAAGAGTGAACTACCCATCTCACGGGGTTTCTGCTTCACGGATCTACCTTGCCAGTAACGAAGTACTGGTATAGAGGGCGGAGCTCTGCAGGCTCTACGNNGAGTTCCGACCCTGATCTTTTCAAGATGTTCAGGAAAGCGTTGTAGTCGCGGTTAAGACCCAACCACAGTTGGGACAGACAAACACACGATGAGAGAGGGACAAGTCTTCTTTCACGTGTTCACATCTAGCACACGTCTTGGAAGTGTACGCAGGGTTAACTAGGGTCACTTTTTTGCCGTGTTTCTCCAACTGATACTTCATCACTTCCCTTAGTTCGCTGAGCGAGACTTCAGTAAGCCTCCTAAGAGATTTAGAGGACTTGTCTATCAACCGCGTGACGTGGATGTCTTCCATCA
>DAHF01000047.1:20247-22231 GCA_002495845.1 Sulfolobus sp. UBA167 | reverse complement strand
TCAGTCATGATTCACTCCACATTAGGCTACACCGCAATCATAACATACAACACCACGACTGATGAGACAAACGTAACAGTCTATAACAGTGCAAATATGATGGTGTACACTAACAAAGTAACCGGAGACGCCCTACCAATGTTGCCTAGAGAGAACATATCCTCTTCATACTATCTAGGACAACCAGTAAAGTTCGAATTCACATCCGCAACGACAACTAGCCCATATCCAACTCTAAATGTAGAATCTAACGGAATAACGCTGAGCTTAGGATTACCAGTGCAGGACTTCGTAGCGCCTAAGGTAGTTCTACAGAACGGTACAATACTCAATGAGACTGTGAACTCCACAATAACTGTAACAGTAAAAGATAGCTTAGGAGATCAGTTCAGCGCAGTAGCATACTTGCTACCAGTCAGCCAGGCACCACTGAGGATATCTCCATACGGAGTATATGTGCCACACAATCCAGCTCTATACACTAGCATAACATCAGAGACATACATGTACAACCAGTCAGTAAAGATAACCTCTGGAAGCCTAGTATTGAACCTCAACGTAACTCCAGTGATAAAGTATCCATTCTTCGTCTACATGCAGGGTGAAGTCCACGAAGGATACGCCGCAGCGTCAACTACTGCAGTGCTAGGAGTTGCAACAGGGTATACATACGATCCATTCTTCGCCCCTGGCGTATCTCTACCAGTATCACTTAACTTAGGAGGAATCACAGGATTAGAACCAGGACACGTATACACAGTGTACGTACAAGCGTATTCGTATCCTGGCGGACCAGTAATGTCAGAGTACCCAACAACTCTGGAGTTCGCTAATGTAACATATGTATAAAGTTAAACTTTTTTTCAAAGTTAATCTTAAAATTATTTGTACGTGATAATCATGAAGATGAATAAAATTGGTTTAATAATGGCAATAGTTGCGATGTCTTTCGTTTTCTCATCGTTTACAGCTATGTCTATGATAACGGGAGACGGCTACACAATATATAGTCCGTCTCAGAACAATCAGATTTATCAATATGGCCAAAGCGTTGTGCTGAGCTTTACCTCTCCCTACAAGAGCTCTCAGTTCACTGTCACAATAGATCATTACATCGAGGTAAACGGAACCTTAGTCCCCAAGTTGTATAATTCCATACCTGAATTCACTAACTCTACTGGAGGATTCACAGGATCAATAATGACAGGAGACAACCCAACTGGAAAGTACTTGATAATACTCAATGATCCGACTTACGGAGATGCATCTGTAGAATTTAACATTACTATAGTTCCACCACACTACCAGCAAGCAACAATAGCGGTAACTGTAGAGAATGAAAGCAGCATCCCAATTTCAGGTGCCTCAGTAGTTGTACTGAACTCCTCCAATGGCCAACAAGTAAATAGCGGAATCACTTCCTCTACTGGAACTGTAGACCTTACAGTACCATACTTCGGAGTTCCGATCAATTACACAGTGGAAGCCAGCGCTACAGGATATGTAAAGGAGAGTACAACAGTAACTGTAAATTCAAACACTACCTTCCCAGTTACCTTAGTGCTACCCAAAGTAGGATTCTCGTTTGACATCCAAGGGATATTCCAGAACGGACAGAGCGTAGCTCCAGCTAACGATAGAATAATCAATGTGTATCAAGGTGTACCTCTCACTATAGAGTACAACGCAGTAGATAACGGAGCACCAGCCTCTGGAGCCGAGATAACTGAGATGGTAACCTATCCGAACGGAAGCATAGAACAATACTCCGCCACTGTAGGTTCCAACGGATTAGTTAACATAACATTCACTCCTCCTATATCAACTAGCCAGACTACCTTAAACATGGAGATAGATGCTTCCGCTACGTATAGCGGAATGTCAGCATCTTTGCCATACGTGATATACGCTTCTGCTATATACAACTACAATGCAACAATAACTGAGCTTCAAGAGGAAGTGAGTAGCCTGAGCAACACAACTG
>DAHF01000047.1:0-20226 GCA_002495845.1 Sulfolobus sp. UBA167 | reverse complement strand
TCAGCTATCCACTGAGATATCTTCTCTAAACTCCACGCTCATATCTCTAAACAAGACTGTAACTAACATAAACTCAACCAGCATTCCAAAGCTAGAGAGTGAAATAAGCTCGCTTAACTCCAACATATCATCCTTAAAGAGCGAATTATCGAGTGTCAAGAGCGAATTATCGAGTGTCAATAGTTCAGTAACGTCTCTTAAGACGACAGTAGACTCNNGCATCAACGCTGGTATATATAGCGCTTGCAGCAGGAATAATCGGTCTAATAGTCGCGATAATAGCGGTAGTACTCGTATTGAGAAAGATAAGGTAAAGGTAAACTTTTTTTAACCCCTTAACATACAGATAAGTGCGGTCATAGTCCAGCCTGGATTNNCCAAGCCGGAGGTCCCGGGTTCAAATCCCGGTGGCCGCACTCTTTAATTTTTGTTCTCATCATTCTTATTCATGGAAAAAGCAGAACTTCTTTACAACGCATATAAAAGGAAGGAAGCAATAGATCCATTCGACGTAAACAAGAAAGAGGCAACAGACATATTCCTCAAGTTCTCCTCACTACTAGTCTCAGACGAGGGATTAGGAGGATACAAGATATCCCTAGTGAGAAAAGAGCACTTGGAGAGATTTGGAGGAGATCAGCCAATGTATGGGGTGCTCACAAAGAGTATGATAACTACGAAGAAGGAGGTCACTCTATCTTTTCCCAAGAATTTCGCCGAGCTAGAAGTCGTCATCCTCGCTAAAGGTTGCAACCCGGTAAATATACCAGAGTGCATAAAAGGTACCTTTATAGGAGTTGAGTTACCGTCAACTAGGTTCAACACATGGAACTTGAATGCAAATCAGCTCTTAGCAGACGATTCTGCAGCGGGTAGTCTATTTGTAGGACATGAAGTGGAACTACCTCTCAAGGCATCAATGTACCTGAATGGAAAGAAAATAGGAGAGGACTCCCCGGAGTTCCTCCTGGGAGGACCAATAGAGATGCTGAAGTGGCTCACAGAAAGGATAGGAGTTGTTAATGGATACGTATCTTCAGGAGTTTTCGTCGGACCGGTGGAAGTGAAGAAGGGAGACGAGATAACCGTGGAGTGTTGCGGAAAGGAGACTCATATCTCCCTAAAGTAAAGACATGGCATCAAAGTGAAAAACTCCATCTTTTCCTTTCATGTCTCCTCACCCTTTGATATTCCATGCTTTTTGCACTTGTTGCTAACTTTAAAAGTTTTTAGTAGAAGAGCTATTTCTCCATAATCTTTTTATTAGATTCTTTAAATAATGAGACATCTATTACCCCAATCTCGATTTTGATTAAAAGTTTAATAAAGTAGCATTCTTCTTCAATAATACGCATTACATACTACATAGATAGGTACTATTTTCAACCTTGACTAGCACCTAAAAATTCGTTAAGTTTTATCATTAACAGTTATATAAGAATATTAACATACCTTTCTTGCGACCTCATTTGATGATAATTAACAAGTACCTTCCCATACCACGTCAGACAGACAGCGAGCTATGGACCAGCGAGAAGATAGAACACGTCAGGAAGCTGGCGCTTACTGGAAAACCTCATTCCATCTTCGAAAGGGGAGGGAACAGGATAATAGACAAGGTAGAGTTCAAACTCGGTAAGAACCCAGAGTTGACGGACTCTCCTACCTCTTCACTGTCATTCTCATTCTCTAACATAGAAATGTCCATGCCCCTCTACTTGGGTGACATGTCCTACGGAGCCTTGAGCGGTAACCCAAACATAACGATAGCGAGAGTTGCTGACATGACCAAGACCCTCGCAGGGACTGGCGAGGGGGGTTTACACGAGGAGGTTGCCAAGTACAAGAGAATCTTCGTGCAGTGGGCTTCAGCCAGGTTTGGAGTTGACTCCAAGGTTCTCAAAAGCGGGTTAGGCGTTGTCATAAAGATAGGACAAGGTGCGAAGCCCGGCATAGGAGGGCATCTTCCCGGGAAGAAGGTCACTAGACCCATTTCCCTTGCCAGGAGAATACCTGAGGGGATGGACGCGATCTCTCCTGCACCGCACCACGACATATACTCGATCGAGGATTTAGGACAGAGGATTCAGGCTTTGAAGGAGATGACGGGAAAGCCCGTCTTCGTAAAGGTAGCTGCCACAAACTACATCCCTTACGTAGTCGCTGGGATAGCGAGGATGAACGCTGACGGCGTCATCATAGACGGGCACGGTGCTGGAACTGGCGCTACGCCTCAGGTCATTAGAGACAACGTGGGAATACCCATAGAGCTAGCTGTGGCATCAGCAGACAACGTGTTAAGGAAGGAAGGGCTGAGGGAGGGATTCACCATAATAGCAGCTGGAAGGGTTACATCAGCAACAGACGCTGCTAAGCTGATAGCCCTCGGTGCAGACGTAGTGAGCGTGGGAACTGGAGCTCTCATAGCTATGGGTTGTGTCATGGTTCATAAGTGCCACATTGGATCGTGTCCCACGGCCCTCACTAACAAGATAGATGGAACGAGGGAGATGGACATAGAGTTCGGAGTGAAGACGCTCGCGAACTTCATAAATGGCTTCGGGCTGGAGCTCAGCAATATCCTAGATAACCTGGGGCTAAAGAACGTGAGGGAGCTGAAGGGTAGGAGAGACCTACTTTACGGAAACGGGCTAAGCGAGGAGACCCTAGAGATCCTAGGGATAGACGGAAGAGTTGAGGAACCTCAGGTTAAACAGGGTGAGCTTTGGAACAGGAGAATTGAGGTGTACCTTCATGAGCTCATGAACAAAGGGGAGCCCGTGATAACGAGCATGGGTAGTACATCTCCTCCCGACGTTGAGAAGCCAGGTAGGATAACTGACTGGCTGAGGTCGGACGGTGCCCAGGTCACCAGACCACCGATAGACCCTTATAGGGAGGACATAGATACGTCCTTCTATCTAAACCATGGAAAGATCTACTTGTCGCTCCCAGTAATCTACGACGTGAGGGGGGCCCCGGAGAAGTACAGCTCTGCCTTCCTTTGGGCTTCCATGGCGTTGAGCTCCGCCGTGTTCTCAGATTATGCTAACCACGGGTACGAGGAAGTTTCCTTCTCTGCAGACGGGAAAGGTATAGCTAACTGGAGCACGTCTCCAAAGGAGGGACACTATCTCGTAGTCCCGTCTTCGCTAGATGCAATAGAGAGCGTTGTAGGCCTTGACGTACCCGGCTTCATAGTAGACGAGGACGAAGGGAAGGATGACTTAGAGGTAGTAATCTCAAAGCTGGACACCCTCCTTAAGGACAACGGCGTAAGGTACTACTACGACATATTAGCTAAGTCCAGCAAGATCAGGGATTCCGCTGACGTGTTCAAGATTGTCCTCTTGGGTGCGGACTCGACTATAGTATCTTACTCTCTCCTCGAGAGGGCAATAGGCCAAGGTAGCGAGGGGGACTTGAAGGAGAGAGCCTTCAACTTGATAGCTGGCATGAAGAAGGAGATAGCCCTCCTCGCCGGCGCCTCAGGTGTGTACAGCGTTCAGTCATCCATCACGGGCAACAGGGAGCTCCTGAGGTCCGTGAACCTTAACAGGAGAGTGAGAGAAATCCTAAGGATCAAGCCTGCAGGTGGTCTATGATGATACCTTCCGGGTGCGGAGTTTTCGGGGTAATAAGAAAGGAAGGCAGGAGGAAGATCCCAGGCTCCACCGTGGTCAAGGCCATAGAGAAGGTCAGACACAGGGGTAGCGATAAGGGTGCAGGCTTCGCTACATTCAACTTGGGGGAAGGAAACGTATACTCCCTGAAGGCATTCATGGAAGGCGATCCCTCAAGGATAATGAGGATGCTGAACGAACACGGACTACAAGTCACGTCGATGAACGCATCTTACGAGAGGGGTAGCTTCTGCAACTGTAGCATCATGACTTTAGGAGACGTGAACAGACTTAAGAAGGCGATCAGGAACATAAACGAGGTCCTCTGGGACGACAGCAGGGGAAAGGGAAGGATATACAGCGTGGGTACGTCTGTCTCTGTATTCAAGGATGTAGGCTACCCTGCAGACGTGGCAAGGAAATATAACGTGGAAATGATGGAAGGAGACATGTGGTTAGCGCACACTAGACAGCCGACCAATTCCCCGGGTTTCTATCCTTATTGGTCCCACCCCTTCTCAACCTTCAACATAGCCATAGTCCACAACGGGGACGTGAGCTCCTTCGGTGCAAACGTGGAGTTCCTCCAAAACAGAGGATGGGAGAGCTTCGTAGGGACGGACAGCGAAGTCATAGCTTTCCTCTTCCAGGAGTTGTTGGAGGAAGGAATGCCTTTAGAGGAGGTAGTGAAGATAGTCCTGAACCCTTCGAGGAGATCTTCAGCATTGCCTTCTGTTAAGGACTACTTATACCGCAACGCGAGGCTTGACGGTCCGTTCACAGCGGTAATAGGATACGATTCCATGGAAGACCTCTACCTAGTCGGAATGGCTGATAGGTCGAAGTTTAGGCCTGCAATAATTGGAGAGGACGACGATGCCTTCTACTTGGCTAGCGAAGAGAGCGAGATCAGGGAAGTATCCCCCAACGCTAAGGTATGGACGCTGAAGCCAGGGTCTTACTTCATAGCGTCGCTCAAGAAGGGCGTGATTTCGAGGGGCAGGGACGACCATGAGGTCATGTCTTTCTCCCCTCCTCCCACCTTTAACGTTGACCTCTTCGACATAGATGCCTCAGGCTTATCTTCTGAGGAACTGAACGTTAAGCTGGAGGAGCTCTCACAGAAGGGAAAGGTAGTGGTGAAAGGAGTAAACGGTCACAGGTTCCTGGGCAACACCCTTCCGTTTAAGGGGATCAGAGGAGTGGAAATACACCTTTACGGGGTAGTGGGAAACTCCATGGCAAACCTAAATGAAGGGAACGTCTTTTACGTCCACGGGAACGTACAGGATGACTGCTGTGACACAATGCACGGAGGTAAAGTAGTTATAGACGGAGACGCCCGGGACGTGATCGGACAGACCCTCCAAGGAGGAGTTATACTTGTCAAGGGAAACGCGGGCAACAGAGTAGGGATTCAAATGAGGGAATATCAAGACAAGAAGCCTTACTTCATCATAGGAGGGATGGTAGATGACTACTTGGGCGAGTACATGGCAGGAGGAATGACTGTAGTGTTGGACTTGAAAGCTAGGGAAGCTAGGGTTGGAAACTTCGTAGGTACTGGGATGGTAGGTGGAAAGATATACCTCAGGGGAAAGATAAGCCCTTCTAAGTTGGGACTCCAGCCACCCCGCTTTGAATTCATGCGCCTCCTGAAGGCGCTCCTGATGGAGAAGATGATAACTGAGGAGGAAATGGAGGAGTTCTCTAACGTGGAATACCTAGAGGCAATGAAGAAGATGCAGGGCAAAGCCAAGGAGTACTCCAAACGCCTCTTCGAAGAGAAAGTTGGAATACCCACCTTCGAGTACAGGGAGCTGAACGAGGACGAGTTCAAGGAAATCTTGAACTGTGCCACTGAAGTCAAGGAATATGAGGAATACTTGAAGGAGAAGTTCACAGTAGTGTATCCGAGTAAGTGAGAAGGATTGAAAGGCGAATAAGACGAAACGAGCGTGAAGCGTCCATAAGATCGAGAAATAATCTCTTTCTCTTTCTCTCTCTATCTTCCTTCCTCCCTTTCTCCTTCCTTTTTTCCCTTTTTCTTAACCTCATTCATCCTCTCTTTGTTTTTTCTTTATCTCCTTTTTCTGGGCACAGCCTAAAGGTACTTCGACAAATGCTTCCACAACTTTGCCTTGAAGGTAAGGGACGAAAACCCCGTTGAGATTTGGTGCATCTCCTCCCTCATATCCACCTTTAAAAGTTCCTTCAGCTTAGACGACGCCTCCTCTATGGAAGTATACCCTAACTCCTTGGGGACTACCTCGTACGCTCCGCTGTTCACGGGAACCAGTGGTACTAGACCTGCGGACATTGCCTCAACGACGGGTATACCGAAGTGCTCTCCGAAGGTAGGATGGAAGTACACCTTAGCTCTGCTCATCATTTCCACCATCTGTTCCTGAGTAACGTCGTGGTAGATCTCCACGTTAGCTCCGAGCTCATCCCTCAGCTTGGTCAGCCTCTTGAAGTAGTCCTTTTCCACCAGAGAACCCATGATTACACCTTTCACCCCACTCTTTGCGGAGAGCTGGACGGCGTTCTCGAGCATCTTCCCCCTCTCTATTCTGCCTATGGTCACGAATATCTCCTGTCTTTCCTTTCTCGTGTAAACCTCCCCGAACTTTTCAACGTCCACTGGAGGATAGATAACTTCTGGTGTGGACACACCATACACCTCACTTATCGCCCTCGCAGAGAGTTTCGAGTTAGCTATGATCTCGCAACGCTTTGCCTCCTTCCTAAGTCTTGGAAGGTAGAGGTAAAAAGGGATTAAGTACAGTTTCCATACCCCAGCGTACTTTGACGGAAGGGAAGATATAGCAGGGGCTCCGGCATACACCACGTGGGGGGCTATCCCTGATAAAGGAATGGGCACTCCGGACAAGTTCAGGAAGACCTTCGGCTTTAGCTTGGTTGCTGGGATCTTCACTAAGATCCTCTGGTACTTGTCGAACTTCGGAAGGGAAAAAGGCAGGAAGTGGATTGATTCCCTCTTCTTCGGCTTGGCAAAGGAGATTGGCATGTAAGGGACTCCTCTCTCCTCGAGCATCTGAAAGGAAGTGAGATAGACCTTCCCTTCACCGCTGTAGACCTCCCTGACACCAATGCCGTGAGCTATGACTCCCACTTCAACGTTTTTTATTGTTTGCACGAAATGAACTTGATGTTAGAGGTTTTAATTCCAGTGGGACCTGGGGACAGGAAGGAGTGGGTTCAAAGGTCTCTCACCTCTGCCACGTCACTTTCCGACAAGGTGATAGTCTATGACAACAGCGAGAGGGAAGACTTAGGAGAGATGATAGATCGCTTCAACGTGAGGCACGTCAAGGACAGGAGGCTGAAGACTGTAAACATGGCTTACCTGAGGAACAAGTTACTATCCTTGGCGAGCGAGAAGGTTGTCATCATGATGGACAGTGACGTTGTGATACCTTCTGCAGATTCTATGGTAAGAAAGGTGAGCGAGGAGGGCTACGCTTACTCGTGGATGCATTACGCCTACAGTGAGGAGGAGATGAAGAGGCCAAGGGCAGTAGGCGAGGAAAACCCCAACTTGGGGTGCGCAGCGCTGGACGTCGAGAAGATAAAGGAGATTGGTATGTTCGACGAGAATTACGCAAGGGATGAGGATATATGGCTCTACTCTAAGCTGAAGAAGAGAGGAATGTCCGTGGGTCCTGTCGAAGAGAGGTGCCTTCACTTGAACTCGTCTCACCTCAGGAAGGACTTAAGGACTTCGGTAAAGGAAGCAAGGAGGAACTTGTGGAGGACAAAGTACGATATGATGATGGTTTTCGACGGGCTTACAGACTTCACCTTCCTCACGGGTTACTTGTACTACGGTTCATATTACGTGATAGGGTTATCATCCCTCTTGTTCCTGCCAATCTCCTTGTTGTACCTCCCCGTGGTAGGCTTCGGGATTAAATACTACGGAGGCTTTAGGAAGTGGGGCTACAACCTTCTGCCTGGCTTGGCTTTAGCTGCGTCGATGCCCTACGGAGTGTTGTGGAACGTCTTCAGGAAGGCTAAAGGGAAGAAATAAACCAATAGTTTTTCATTGGCACTCCACAACCTGATCATGGACGTGAATAAAGAGAGGGGATTCTTGGTGCATGAAAAGAAGCTAAGTGGAGCAGTGACATGAAGCTCTCTTCACCCGTTAAACCCGCCCTCTTCGTATAGCTGATCTAGCCTTGTCTTGAATCTTTCTTTAACTTCATCATCGTAGACTACATTGCCGTCCACTATGACCTTCCTGACTGCGTCCCCTGTAACGTTGTACACCACGTTTGAGATCACCCTTTCCTGGCTTAGAGGTCTGGCCTTCCTAGGGTCAAGGATTACCATGTCAGCAACCATTCCTTCCTTTATCTCACCTCCGTACACACCGACTAGCTTATACCCGTTGATCGTTGATGCTTGTAACACGTGAGATGCCTTGACCCACAAGTCCCAGTACGAGTGCCTCTGGACTAACACTGCAGTTTTCATCTCCCTGAACATGTCGAGGGAGTTGTTGCTCGCAGCACCGTCTGTACCGAGGGTGACGTTAGTCCCCTTAGTGTACATCTCTTTGAAGGGAAACGCGCCTGCCGTAGCTAGCTTCATGTTCGAAGTAGGGCAATGCGTAGCGTTTTTCAGGTATTGTAGTTCCTGGTTAGTGACCCACCCAACGTGGACTGCTTGAATCCTGTCGATCAGCCCTGAGTCATGGAGAAGCTGAATCGGAAACTTCCCAGTCCTCTTCTTTATTTGGAAGACCTCCTCTCTGGTCTCTGAGAGGTGTATGTGTACCCAAGTATCCTGCTCCTTCGATATCTCATAAGCTGTCCTCACGCTGTCCAAGGAGGCAGTATAAAGGGAATGGACGTTCACTATGGGCCTGAAGTAACGAGAGGGAGATAGTGACCTCTGCCTTTTAGCCACTGCTTCAGGGTTTTCCCTAGAGTCCATGAAGGTCTCCCCAGCGAAGGCCCTGACCTTGTACTTCTCTGATAGCTCTTTTACCCCCTCAGGGTTGAAGTACATGTCCACAAACGAGGTCGTACCTGAGGATATCATCTCGATCACGGAGATCTCGCTACCAATGTTCATTTCCTGCTTAGACATCTTTTCTTCCTTCTCCCACATGGCCTTCAGCCAGTCGTGTAAGTCTAAGTCGTCCTTGTATCCACGCAGGAGGCTCATGGGGGTATGTGTATGGGAGTTCACTAGCCCCGGCATTAATACTCCTCCTTCACAGTCAAGTATGTCTCCCGATTCATAGTCACCTACTCCGTCTATCACTCCTTCGCTCACGTGGACTTTCACCCCCTTCCTTACCTCCCAAGGGGAGACTATCACAAGGGAACAGTTGATTATTGTGAATTCCTTCATTTCAGCTCAACCCCTTCGATGAAACAAGTACAGGAGTCCGTGACGCACTGAACCTTTCCATTTACCTTGAGCTCACGTCTGAATAGCGGGGCATTAACTACGAAAGTCTCTGCCTCGCCCCCCTCGAACGCTGGATTAAAGCCGTACTTCCTTGAGGCGTGGATAATCTCCTCAACGTCATGTTCGTCTACTATTTTACCTACCAAGTGATGGGGAAACCCCATTGAGGCTGAGTGAGTTACCATGAACTTGAAGCCTTCCCTAAGCAGAGACCTCATGTAGTTCTCTTGGTCCTTCCTCCAGAGGGGAGAGAAGACCTTCATTCCGATCTCGTCTGCGACCATGTTAATGTTCATTCTCTGATAGTCTGAAAGCAATGCCCCCGTGACGACGCCTTGGTCTCCAGCGTCCTTACAGGAGAGCAAGGCATTCCTTAAGTCGTCTATCTCTTCGTCCTTTTTCCCTGAAGTCTCAAACGTTACTAAGGGAAAACCCATAGACGTGGCTTGAAACCTTGTGAAACCCACGTTCTGGTATTGAAACATCCACGAGTCCTCCAGCTCAGGGAGGAAAGTGATCAAGCTGGTCACCTCAAATCCCTTGAGGACAGCCCAGTGCAGGGCATAAGTGCTGTCCTTTCCTCCTGAGAATAAAGCACATATTTTCATGAGAAAGAAGAGGTGTCTTTAGCTAATATTAAGCTAAGCTGTCCCTCTTGTGAAGACATTGTCTTGACGTCTTTCGCGAACTGCCCACCTTTTTTCTTTATTTTTTTAAAAAAAAGAAATTGGCGAAATGAAGAGAGGGAGATCTTCCTTAAAATGGATGGAGGAAGAATTATTTTAAGTTATTCACGCTCGTGGCGCAAAGGCTAAAGGAAGACCGTGGAGCTGACTTGACGTCATTTAACTACAACTGTGCTGTTTGCAAACCCGGGCTCACTTTTGATTACAACTGAATCGTAGTCTTGAATCGACGCCAGCCACGGGTCATACATCTTCATCTCATAATATCCCACGTAGTAAACCTCGTCTGAGAGAATAACTAGATCTCTCAGCTTGGAGGCCATTTTGACCGCTTCCCTTAAGTACGACACTGAGTAGCACGAGAGAAGAGGTTGGATCTTTCCGTCGTAGAATGAGACTACCTTATACTCCTTTTCGCACATGGAGCGGACTACTCTCTGTGTAAGAAAAGGATAGTCACACCCGGTTATGAAGACCTTCTCTCCCCTTACATGCTTCATCCCTTCCTTGACTCCCTTTAGCGGTCCCTCGTACTCTCCATCTTCTATCACTTCCCTCTTGTAACCCCGTGGGTGCCTTGTAACCACCAATGGGTCGAGCTCGGACACCAACCTATCGAGCATGCTCTTTCCGTTGATATTGAAAGAGCACTTGTCGCACCCGAACCTCTTAGACATACCTCCTGCTAGAACCATGACGTCAAAGGAGATAGAGCTCAACTTCCTCTCCTTTTCTGTAGTGAGAAAGTCTCTTCAAATAGCCATAGGAGTTAGCCTTAGCCAACTCACTATACAAGCCGACTCCCCACCTCATCGGCTTAGCGTAACAACCGTCTATTTGAAAGAGATAGGCCGAGTCCATGTTGTGTGTCACAAGGATGTCCTCACTGAGCTTAGCCGTGAACTTGCTCCTCTGAACGCCAAACCTGGATAATAGAGTGAAGATCAACTCGTGAAGCACGAGGTAAGCGGAAACCACTTGGCCAGGCAGGACTAGGATGGGCTTACCCTTTATTGCACCTACCGCTCCCCTCTTTATCACGTTGGTCGATATCCCCTCAAAAAGGAGGTCACCCTCTTCCCTTATTACCCTCTTAACGAAGTCCTTCTCTCCCACCGAGGATCCACCAATGGAGATTACCACGTCTGATTCATCTACTCCCTTTAAGATGTTAGACCTAACGTCTTCGATGTTATCTTTAGCCACGCCCAAGTATTTGGAGCTACCGAAAGGACGGAGGAACTCCATTACCATGGGCGAAATGATGTCCCTGTTTTCTTCATCGCTGTAGAAAGGGGCCAGCTCATCTCCGTTAGCTAATACCGAGAACTGTAGGTCCATCACGTTTATGCTCCTTATCCCTTGCGTGAGGACTAGCCCTATCTTATTCGGCGTCAGTATTTCTCCTCTCCTCAATATTATTTCTCCCTCCTTCACGTCCTCGCCTATTTCCCTGATGTCCTTTCCCCTCATTACGTCACCTTTGAACTCAACGTAACCTTCCTCCGTCATTCTAGAGTTCTCGACCCTGACCACGGTATCAGCCCCCAAAGGAATCGGGGAACCCGTTGTAACGTAATACGTTTCACCAGGCATGAGGGAAGTCTGAACTGAGTTAGGAAATACCTTGCCTGCAACTCTAAGTCGCCCGAGCTTGAGGTCTTCGTACCTAACCGCGTAGCCGTCCATTGCAGAAAGTCTCTTATTTGGTACGTTCTTTGTAGCTATTATGTCGCTTGCTATTGCCCTACCTTCTGCCCTTAAGACGTCCATCTCCTTTACCTTGCACCTCAAGTTAAATGAGTAGTAGTTGATCAGCCTTCTAGCTTCCTCTAGTGATATTAATACCACATATTAAGATAATGTTGTTAATCATTTAAAATTTACTTCTTATATTAACCCATGAATTGTATCTTTCAGATCACTGGGCTCAAGGACACTGGGAAGACCTCGGTGATCGAGTCTGTCTTGTACAAGATCATGGATAGGAAAGGAATGAGGGTAGCCGTCATTAAGAAGTCTCATCATGTAGTCGACCCTGAAGGGAAGGATACGTGGAGGTTCAGGAAGGCGGGGGCCCAGTTGGTGCTCTTTTATGGCGGGGACAATGTCACTTCTATCTTGATTCAAGATAATCCATTGAAATTCTTGGACATGTTACCCGCTGACGTGATCCTTATAGAGGGTTTCAACCAAGAAGAAATTGGGGAGAAGTTCACAATAACGTCGCCTGAAGAGGTGGAAAAGATATCTTCAGCGATAATTTCGAAGATAGAGGAATGCTACTCCACGGAGAAAATAACAGTGGACGGAGAGACGCATGAAGTAAGGGAAAGCCCCGACCTTTGGTTAATATATAACCTGATGAAAAGAATGGGGATTAAAGAGGTAAGGAAGGCATGTTAGGAGAGGAGCAGATATCGCTTTCGTCCTCGGCCTTCGTGTCTGACGCTATTTTCTTTATGAAGAGGAATAACATCAGGAGAATAGTGGTGAGGGACGGCGAAAAGGCTTACGGGGTGTTCACTGTAGACGAAGCGTTATATCATATCCTAGAGGGGACAGTCGACATTAGGCTAGTGGACGCAAGGAAGAAGAAGCCCGTGGTTGAGGAAGCCTTCGATATGAAAAGGGTAGTCTCTAGGATGATAAAGGAGAACTTAGACTTTGTGCTTTTGAATAAGAGGATAGTCACGGAAAAGGACGTAGTGAAGTGCTTCGATTGGGATGTTGTAGAAGAAGTAGTATCATCAATATCTAATGAAGGCATAGTAATTCCTCCTTATACCAGGCTTTTCATGGCGATAGAGACAATGGTAAAGAGGGGAGTTAGACATCTCGTAATAGGGGAGAGAAAGCCCATGGGAGTTCTCTCTGCAAGGGACGTGGTGTTCTCCTACGGTGAGATAGGGCTTAACGCTGAGGTTTCATCGTTCATTCAACCTTCCCTGGTCTCAGTTTCAGGGGATACAAGGGTGAGCGAAGCCGTGAAGTTAATGTTGTCCAGGAACGTAGGGGCTGTCGTGGTAAATGATGAAGAAGTTAAATTGTTTACTTTAAGGGATTTGATAAAAGTTATTTCAAAGTATATATGATAATATAAAATGTGAAAATCTTAGCATGTCCCATTGACGGGACTCCGATAGACGAGAATAGTCTCACTTGCGAGAAGGAACACAAGTTTTACAAGGTCGATGGGTACTACGACTTCGTTCTGAAGGACGTCAAAGTAGACGACGTGCTGGAGAAGGTAGCCCCTCTCTATGAAAACGTCTGGGCCCCGATTGGTATGTTCATAACTTCGCACAGGACTTACAGCTCGATAATGAGGGAAATTGCGAACCACGTGTCGGGTGACGTAGTTGTGGACGTGGGGACAGGACCAGGCAGACTCTTCGACTTCGTGAGTTGTAACACCTGCGTAGGAGTGGATCTCTCTGCTAAGTTCCTGAGAATGTTGATAGCTAGAAGGAATAAAGTGATTGCAGTCAGAGGAAACGCTCTAGGTCTGCCAATCCTAAGTGAAGTCGCTGATGGAGTTGCTTCTTCCTTTGTTCTCCATATGATACCAAACCCCTCTGTTGCGATAAAGGAAATATCAAGGATAACTAAAAAGGGTGGGAAGGTGGCAGTCACTGTCTTAGCTAACAACAACTTCTTTGGGAGAACACTATCAAAATGGTGGAAGCTTGACCTGAAGTCCAAGGATATTTACGCTTCATACTTTACCGACAATGGGATCGAAGTGAAGGAAATGAAGGACATGGGACCTTGGGTCATGATAAAGGGAGAGAAGAAATGAGATTAAGATAGAGTATAGGATACTGTTTTAACTTAAACATTTACAATAAGTTCAAATTGATATCGGACCAAAATTTTAAAATGTGTTTGAGAAGTCATACAAACTAGAATTCCCGTTTAAAGGAGAAAGTTTCTTATCGTGCTGTTTCTTTTTTTCCTACCTTGCCATGAAGAACCGCAGGGAAATCGATATGACTTTTCTTTCAGACGGTCTATTCACGGGATAATTTTACTTCATCCAAATTGTCATTGCTGTAGTTATGAACGCTATGCCGTCTATTATGTCGAGGACCCTGAAAGTTAGCGACGAGAACGTCACAAATGAGAATGCCATCACATATATACCTGCCACGCCGAGTATGAGCACAAGTATCATCAAGGAATAATAGTACATCATTCCATCTCCGGCTATCAACTTGAACAGCTTTTCGCTACCCGTCAGCCCGAAGACCACCCTTTCGCCTCCTAGTACGAGCCCTAGCAAGTAGAAATACACCGGATCTAGACCATAGAAGAAGAATGAGAAATCAGTAAACCCTGACGGACCTAGCCTCCAAATCAATAGAGCTGATAAAGCTACGAGCAAAACTCCGGAGGATATGCTGAGCCCTCTCTTCTTTATCTTGTTAATGACACCGGCCATTGTTCCACACCTACTACCTTCTCTCCTAGCTGGACATCCATTATCTCCCCGGCGAGCAAGCCCCCCAGAGCGCCCAGAACTAGTCCAGGGAGGCCTGCAAACTTCAGACCCAAAAGACCCCCTATCGTTGTACCGAAAGCCTTACCCATCAGTTTGTCGTCTAATTTAAATATCGTAGCAAAGTCGCGCACTCCGATCTTTCCCCTGCGTTTGGCGAGAAACGCGAAGTCAAGTATGGCTTCCCTCACCTCGTTTATGTCGTCGCTCTTGATTAAAGCTACGTAATTTTCCAGCCCTCTGTCGTTCCTGAAGTAAACGGGAATGAAGCCCGAATTTCTCAGCTCTCTAAAGAGATTTCCAGGAGGTCCCTGTAACTTAAAAGAAACCTTATACATGAATATAACATCTAATAAAAACTTTAAATATATTTGTCAAGTACTCACTAAAAACCTTAGATTTAAGAGCTAGAAAGCACATTTGTAACGAGAGCAATGAGCTCTTCTTATACAACGCAGAAGTTCTTCGCTATAGGCAAGATAGATAGTTTGGAGATACCAGAAGAAATGACACTTACGGGTGACCATAGGCACATCTCAGGCGCCGTTGATGAAGCCATAGAGAAACTCAAGGAGTTTCTAAATAGAGAAGGAATGAAGGGGAGGTTCATAGCCAGGATAGAGGTCTTCGTTAAAGATGAAGAAAACTCGAACCTCGTGGAGAGCATAAAAACTAGGATTTCGATATGAAAAGCATGGAAGATCTTTCAGAGCCTCTAGAGAACTACATCAAGGAAATCTACGAGCTAGAGGAAATAAGGGGAAGAGCGAAGGTAACTGACCTCATAGAAGCGTTCCAAGTTTCCCCCGGTACTATAAGCAAAGCCATAAGTAAGCTGGAGAAGATGGGTTTGATAGAGAGAAAAAATGGACTGAAGCTTACTCCTGAAGGTAAAAGTATTGCTGAGAGACTGATAAGGTCGCACAGGCTAAGTGAAAGGATGTTAACAGACATGTTGGGACTGGACTGGATCAGGTCTCACGAGATAGCACATAAGCTCGAACACATATGGCCTGATGACGTATTGGAGATTATAGATTCCAAGTTAGATAAACCTTCGACTTGTCCTCACGGACATCCAATTCCAGGGAGGAAAGTGGAGCTCGGTGCCCTACTGAGCGAAGTTGGAAAAGGTAAGTACAAGGTAATTATGATAATCAGGGAAGAGGAGTGGATATTGAGGGAAGCAGAGAGGGCTGGGCTCTTCCCTGGGAGAGAGATAGAGGTTCTCGGTAGCAATGGGGAAAAAGTTTACTTGAGAGTGATGGGCAAGGAATATGCGCTTTCAGTTTCCATAGCTAGGGAGGTGATGATAAGTGACAGATGAACTGGACGAGCTCTCGACTAAGATTTTGATGCATATATACAAGTACGGTCCTGATAACCCTTGGTACATGGCAAGGAGGCTCCTCGGGGAGAGTGGATGGGCACCTAAATACAGCGCGGACGAGATAGAGGACGCCTGCAGGAAGCTCAAGGATGAGGGCTATTTGATACCTTACAAGGGGGCACTGAAGAAAGCTGTGACGTCCTCTGTAAAGCCTTGGCTTAAGGTAAAGGCTAAGGAACTTGGACATAAACCTAAGGGAATTTATTACGATTTGACCAAGGAAGGGAGGAGAATAGCTTCTCAGCTGTACAAGGATTACAAGTCAGAAGATGACCAGAAGAAAAGTAAAAAATGAGGAGAGAGACTAGGTTAGCAGAACAAACTCGTGATGAACGTGAAAGTTAAGGAAATGGTAGATCTGATATTGAAGGAGTCTGATCCGAGAGAGCCCACCCTGAAGGGGTTGAAGGATATACATGAAAGTTATCTGGAAAGACCTCTCGTGATAGCAGTAGGTAAGGCATCCGTGAAGATGTATAATGCAGTGACTGAGAAGATAAAACCGTGGAAGTCCATAGTAGTTACCAACTCTGGAGACGCCGAAGCTGACATCGTAATTAGGTCTGGACATCCCTTTCCCAACGAGGAGAGCTTCAGGGCTGGGGAGACTGTGATGAGTGCAGTGAGAGAGGGAGGCTACACTTCTGTCCTTTTTCTTCTCTCTGGAGGTGCATCCTCCTTGATGGAGTGGTCTGACAAGCTCTCAGTCGAGGACTTCAGGAGACTTAACGAAATATTGGTCACCTCCGGGCTCTCCATAGACGAGATAAACGTGGTGAGGAAGCACGTCTCCTCGATAAAGGGGGGAAGGCTAGCCCTCCAGTCTTCCAAGCCTGTGTTCACGCTGGTACTGAGCGACGTCGTAGGTGGGGACTTGAGCTCCGTGGGGAGCGGGCCTACAGTGCCAGACCAGAGCACGTCGATGGACGCTCTAGAGATCATGAGAGACATCAACATAAAGGAAGACAAGTTCATTCAAGCCGTGACTGAAACGCCAAAGGAGATCGTTAACTCAAAGGCGTGGATAGTCCTAGACGTCAATAAGGTAGTTGAGAACGTCGAAAGGAAAATCTATGGAGTCTCACTCTCTTCCTGCGTTAGAGGTGAAGCCAGAGATCTGGGCTACCTCTTAGCTTCTATTCTTAACAACGCTAGGATGAGGGGAGAGCCTTTGAAAACGCCCTTCACTTTGGTTGCAGGAGGAGAGCCCGAGGTAAAGATAACCGGAAGCTCAGGCAAGGGAGGACGCAACGGAGAGGTATGCCTCTCGTTAGCCAGATACGCCAAGGGCAAGTTCGAGTTCCTTGCCCTTGCAACTGACGGGATAGACGGGAACTCAGAGTACGCAGGGTGTTACATGACTTCAGATCACGGGATAAGACCACATGAAATAGAGAAGGCATTGAGGGAACACTCCTCTTATGAAGTGCTTGAAAAAAATGGAAGTGTTTTGAAAACGGGTCCGACTGGGACTAACGTGAACAACGTTTACATTTTGTATGCTCCTTGAGTCCTTATCTTCTTCTGCAACATTACAAGGCCTTTAGCTATAGCTTCAGGCCTTATCGGACATCCCGGAACGTATATGTCTACTGGGATTCCTATATCAGAAGGGAGAACAGTGTTATATGAGTTCCAGAATATACCCCCTTCTAGGCTACACGCTCCTATAGCCATGACGAACTTGGGCTCTGGCATCTGGTCGTAGACTACCTTGGCCGCCCTTGCCATCTTCCTTGTCATTGTACCTTCTATTACAAGGATGTTCGATTGCCTAGCCGAGGAGAAGGGTAACATTCCGAACCTCTCAGCGTCGTACCTTGCTGCTGCGAAAGATCCGAACTCCGTCCCACAGCAAGACGTAGTCAGATGAGGTGGCCACAGTGAAAATGATATACCCCAGTCCCTCAGTGAGCGTATGGGCTTCCTATTGATTAGCCACTTCGCGGCTTTCCTGGCGGACTCGTTTAAGTCTCCGCTTAATAGTATTTCCTGTGCCATAGTTCCATTATATTTTGTAGTTCCAGATATAAATGCTTTGATTTAAAATGTTTTAATTGTTATAACAAGCTTTCACGGTACATTTCAGCGATCACCTCACAAATCACCGTTCATCGTTCAGCCAAGAGCCTATTCATGCCATGAAAGGCACTCGGAAGTTCGTCATCACTAGAAATCATTTAATTTACCTCTCACTTAAATCCATTCATGACAGAAGTCGTCAAGGTTGACCCGGTCAACCCAGAGGCGGATAAGGTTAGAAAAGCTGCCGATCTAGTAAAGAAGGGTGAGATAGTAGCCTTCCCTACAGAGACAGTTTACGGACTTGGAGGAAACGCATATGACCCGGAGGCAGCAAAGAAGGTTTTCCTTGCCAAGAACAGGCCGATGGATAACCCTTTAATCGTGCACATAGCCGACCATGAGCAACTTTTAGACGTAGCAACAGAGATTCCAGACAAGGTAATGGACGTTATCCAGACCGTGTGGCCGGGCCCGTTGACTTTCATATTGAAGAAGAAAGACGTTGTACCCAAGGAGACAACCGGAGGTTTAGACACCGTAGCTGTCAGGATGCCAGCACATCCCGTAGCCCTCATGCTGATAAGGGAGAGCGGAGTGCCCATAGCCGCACCGAGCGCTAACACCGCAACGAAGCCAAGCCCTACAACTGCTGAACACGTGGAACAAGACATGAACGGAAGAATACCCATGATACTCGACGGAGGGGAGACATTCTTCGGAGTGGAGTCTACGATAGTCAACATGACCGTGTCCCCGCCAGCCTTGCTCAGGCCAGGCCCATTCACTCTAGAAGAGCTGGAGAAGCTTTTGGGGGAGATTTACGTTCCTCCTCAACTGAAAGGTATTGGAGAGTTCACCAAAGCGTTGGCCCCAGGAATGAAGTATAAACACTACGCTCCCTCTAAGAGGATGGTGATGGTCGAGGATAACTCCATCTTTCCAGACGTAGTGAAACTGATCTCTAGTAAAAGGAGGATTGCGGTTTTATGTTCTAAGGAGACCGAGGCTAAAGTGCCCTCAGGGATACCACGCATCGTGCTGGGCTCTGAGGAGAACTTATACGAGGTCGCGAGGAACTTGTTCGGCGCTTTCAGGAAGCTCGATACCTTGGACGTTGAGATGGGAGTGATACAATCGTTCCCTGAGAAAGGCATAGGCATGGCGATAATGAACAGGGCGAGGAAAGCCTGCGGGTTCTCGTCAATCCACAGCTTGAAGGAGGCAGAACAATATGCCTTGTGAGATACACCTCAGGAAAGTCACGTCGACCCAAGACTTCGCTGAAGCGATAGCAGGGATGATCGAGGGAGAGATCTTAGTCGTAGCGGAAGAACAGACCAGAGCAAGGGGAAGGATGGGACGCAGTTGGTTCTCCCCTAGAGGAGGCCTTTGGGTGACATACGTAAAGAGGAACTTCCCAGTGGAGAAAGTGCCCTACGCGACCCTGAAAGTGTCGCTTGCCATAGCTGACTCTATGAGTGAGCTTAACCCTAAAATAAGGTGGCCCAATGACGTAGTAGTCAACGACAAGAAAATAGCTGGAATATTGATAGAGGCTTCGGTACACGGAAACTCCGACCGCGGTGACCTTTTCATAGGCTTTGGAATAGACACGGAGGTTAGAGAGTTTCCTCCAGAAGTCAATGCTACCTCTTACCTCATTGAGACGGGGAGGAGCTTCACTAAGGACGTGAAGGAGATCGTTGAGAAGATAAACTATTGGCTTGAAAAGGACGACAGCGAGGTGATCAAACAAGTGAATGAAAGACTTTCGATCAAGGAAAAGAAGGTCAAGCTGATAACAAAAGAAGAGGAAATCAAATGTAAGGCGCTTTTCGTGGACTACATGGGAAGGCTTGTGACCGAGTGTGGCGTTTTTGAAGTACAGGATATAGAGAGAGTAGAGCTTGAAAAGTGAGAGGAGTAAGGAAGAATGGGCAAAAATATCAAAAAATTATCACTATTTTGTTATCATCTTAATTTTATTCAATGTAATTCAAGGCCTCAAGAATTCTCTAATTCTTCACTTAACGACAAGTACTGGTATCTTGGACTCCTGCACTATCCTGGTCGATACACTACCTAAGACTATTCTCTTCAAAGTTGAAAGACCTCTGCTTCCAGTTATTATTAAATCTGCACCGTTCTTCCCTGCATAGTCTAACAGCGAAGACGCTGGGTCTCCCTCAAGGGTCTCACCGCTTACGTTGGACAGACCTGCTTGAACTGCCTTATTCTTTGCCATCTCGACCTCTCTTTTAGCCTTAGTGTAAATCTGGTCTACAACCTCTGCAGGGACAGGGGCTAAACCCATGCCAGTTAACATAGCTGTATCTATAACTTCCACAACGTCCAGCTTGGCGTTGTATTTCTTTGCTAGGTCTATCCCGATCTCCAATGCCCTATTTGCGTGTTCTGACCCGTCATATGCAACTATAATGGATTTGAACATAAACTTTACCCGTCTATATATTAGAAAGAAGAGAATTAAAAAGTGAACTACCCCGCCCTAACTGACGAGGCTTCCTGCTTCATGGCTCTGCCTTGCCAGTA
>DAHF01000031.1 GCA_002495845.1 Sulfolobus sp. UBA167 | reverse complement strand
CTAACTCTACTTCCAACTTACCTCCTTTATGGATCAGCGTGGTCGTATTAGGGAATCGCGTTGAATTAATCTTCCCAAGTTCAAACACTTTAGGTAGAGGGAAGGGGCTTCCCTTCGGCACGAGCTGTTCCAAGTTTTCCTTTCCAGCGTAACTATACGCTTCTCCGGAACCTAGATAGACTACGTGCATGTTGTCTATCCCTTCCTTTGTGTCAGCTCCAAAGGAGTAATAGCTTGGAAAAGGAACGTATCTAGTTCCGTTCAGGTAAAGTAGTGCCAACCATCCACTGTACGACTCAAGGTAGGTAGTCTCTCCATTACCTCCTCCACCTATTACTAGCTCAGCATCGTAAAACAACCCAGACATAGACACGTTTCCAGGTGTGTAGTTCTTCCCGCTGATTAAGAACTCTAGGCTACCTGACACGCTGTAGTTTGAGAACCAGGATGTCTTCTCAGACGTTAGGTTCACGAAGCCAGAGCTGAAAATTGATTTGCCGTCCACTTGGCTTACGTTCAAGATCAAGTAGCCCACCAAAGGAAACGTGAACTCCTTCAAGGGTGTGGAGCTTTTATAAATCAAGGAATCTTCACCTTGACTCACATTGAATACGTTCATTATGAGGGTGTATGTGTCGTTAAATGTGTTTATAAAAATCACGTTCTGTACGAAATATTGGTTAGAACCATCATTAGCTATCCCGTTTAATTGAATGGAAGAGGAGTAAGGGTTGACTAGATCTTGGGATGAGTTTATAGCATGAATTTCGGATATGTTAACATAACCCAAGAGCGATGACGTGTTGATATCGTATGTTGTGATATTTCCAGAGTCGTTCTTTATTCCGTATGAAGCTAATCCCATCGGCATAGCTCCCTTAGCTACTGTGAATGGATTCACGTATGCCGGATCTATCATGTAGTTGAGACAGATCTCTTCACTATAGTTATGAGGGTTGTTTACCACTATTCCGTATATCCCAGGGGATAGATGTAAAGACTTAGAGACCCACGTCCTATTTGCTGATACCAACATATAAGACGAATTGTAAAGGTAAGAGTCGAAGGTCGAGTTTCCCACAATGTTTATCGTGATCCTAAAAGGCGATCCAGAAGAATATGGCGTAACATACTGTATTACGCTTTGATTTGGCTCAAGGACGAGAACCTCACCGGAGACTTTGGAACATGAATAGTTAACGTGTGCCTGACTCGTGTTGGACTTCAGTTCATAATCTCCACAATGGAGGAGGACTTTCAAGGAAGTGTTGGACGTTATTCTCAAGATAGTCTGGTTACCTAGGGAAAGGACTCCGCACGACGGTTCACTTGAAGTGAAACTAATTGTAACAACCTCGAGGGACTTAACGTCGATCATGTGGACGTCTTCAGGGAGAGTTACTGAAAACGACAGAATGGGCTGAAAGAATATGGCTAAGAGTACAGCTATCGTTGTTATTTCCTTGAGCATTAGTGAGAGATGTAATAGAGAGATTTAATTTTTTTGAGATCAAATTTCTACGTTGCCCTGACTTAATTTTTCTTCATTTTAAAGATAAGAAAAAAATAGTTATAACTATATTGAATTCTAGAGATTTCAAACTTATCTAGAGAAAAATCTTTCTAAAAGAATAGGATTGAAAAACTAGTAGACTTTTTCAGGCAGTTCTGAGCCCTTTTATCAAAATAGGTGCGCACTCCTGAATTCGTTTCTTATACTTAGATTGCAGAATTCCCTTGTATTCGATGGAGTGTATTTTCCCCTGATTTAACTCCACCTTACCATAGCCATCAGGGTTTCTAAAGATTATTTCTACAGTCTCGATCACGGATATAACTATCCTTATCTTACCCTTCAGCATTATCTCTTCCCTTATCTTGAATTCCCACTCGAGTTCGTTCACTCTCTTGACGTCTATCGTCTTACCTAAGCATTTGATGAAGTCTTCCATCAACAACAGAGAACCACCATTACGTTTTCGCATTTGAAGTCCCTAACTACTAAGGGCTTCAGCTTCTTCTCTAACTCCTGAGCTATGCATTCAAGGTATTCCTCATTTTCATCGTCTACCTTGCCTATCCGATATGTGAACTTAAACCTCTCAGCCTCTCTAGGTGGCTTATAGCTGGACAACTGTCCCCTCCAAGCGTCTACCGCTAAAGTTTTGCTTGGATTTTCAAGGATCACTATAACGTTTTTCCAGTAAACATATGGAGTCCTCATCTTGGCGAAAGTAAACCATTCTATCTTTGGTTTAACAATCACCTTTCATCATCCTCTTGCTCTAAAAATCACTCTAATTTTTCCTCCAATTTTCTCATCCAAAGAGAAGCCACGATAGCAAAAGCGTTAAAAACTATTATTACATAAGCTAGTCCTATGATTAAAGGTCTATTCTCTAGATCTAAAGGATCCGGTGGAGTACCGTTGAGCAGGAACAGAATCGAGATAACTGCGAGTATGACTGCAGTAGACTTTATCACGTTGAGAGCATAAATCCTCCTTATCATTATTTCCATCCCTATAATTACAATAGCATCAAACATTATGGAAAATATTGGAGTCCCTACTATCAGAAACATGCTAGGGTAGTCCAGCGAGACTATCTCTCCCGTTTTTACGAAGTAGTATGTCTCTCTGAAGTTCAGGAGAACTATTCCCAGTGCTAGGAACATGGCTGCTGAGATCGTCGATAAAAGATATGACCCGACTATAACGTACCTCATCTTTTCAATTGAGCTTGAAGCATCCATAAGTTTCTTACATTAATTTCATTATAAGTTTATCTCTTTAAAATCTATATAAACTTTTGTTTTACATCATCCTAATTATTTTAGTTTTGATTTTAGAAAATCTCTACTTAATTTAAATTACTAATCTCTTTTTTTAAATAAACTATTATGTTCAAGATGATTTTTAACTTATCGTGGGTTAAGGTAGCAAAGTACCTTCCTTAACGGTAGACCCAAAATCTGATTA
>DAHF01000112.1:4366-4745 GCA_002495845.1 Sulfolobus sp. UBA167 | reverse complement strand
CTAGTGTATCCTCAGTCAGGTTGGGAAGTGACTCAAGTTAATTTGTTCACACCAAAGGGATTATATTGGTACAGCAATGGAGTAAATGCGAAGGCAATTGCTTCCACATTAATAGGGGGGTTTAGTACCGCTTATAGGTGTTCTCATATCTTCTCTGTCTTTCGTCTACGACTATGGATGGTACATCGCAATAATAGTTAGCATAATAGTTAGCATGTTAACTTTCATATTAAGCAGAGGTAGACCAAAATGACTCGAGTACTGAAAAACTGTTTTGACCTTTTAGAAAGGATCTTCAGTCTTAAAGTATTCGTCGTTAAACATGGGAGTTTAAATATCTAATTTTTATGGAATTAATATCTCTCTTTCAACATATTTA
>DAHF01000112.1:0-4296 GCA_002495845.1 Sulfolobus sp. UBA167 | reverse complement strand
AGTAATTCTATGTTATCAGCAAGGTTTCTCTCCACGTGATTTATAGAAACCTTCAAGAACTTGCCGTCCTTTATTATAACTCTTCCTCTTAAGTTTTCACCTTCAATTAAAATTACACCGTAAGATATATCCTTGGATAGCTTATCTAGCTTAGGATATAAAGACGCAATGCTACCTGCTTCTTTAAAGATCAACGTAGGTACGAGTTCTAAAGAGTCCGCTGAAGGCTTGAAGAAGTTCCTTAGGTAGGGGATTATGTGATCTTCCGTCACGTGTTCAGCAAATTGAATGGATTTTCTAGATATCTTGTCCATTATTCCGTGCTTGCATTCCGTTGTAACGCTTATGTTAACTAAGGTATCATAAGATTTGATTGACCTCAGCGAGAAAGCTACCTCCCACCTTATTTTCTCGTCTTCAGTTCTGCCTTCATAAATTATCCCAGAAGGGATGTGCAAAGGCCCAGTCATTTCACCCTCATATGTCCTTTCAGAAGAACCAAGAAAGTATACTACCTTGAACTTATTAGAGGGATGAGAAAGCGCTGATAGCTCAATTAACTTGTTCGTTTTCTGGTCAAACGTCTTCACTATGGAAATATGTCCAATCATCCCCGTGAAAAGGAAAGGGTCTGAAAGCCATCTACTTACTCTATCCTTGGAAGCACGTAAGGTTATCTCATTGTTTACCGACGTCATGGATGTAACACTGCAATAATGATATATCTTCTATATATATCTTCGATATCATCACTACAATATATGTATTTTTTTACGTAGATCTATTTGAACAGTTTTAATGCATAGCGAGTTATGAAGTACGTGTTAATTTACAAATTTCTTAATGTTGTAATCCGAAGGATAAATTCTCTTGTTTATTGGTGTTTATAGTTTCAAGAGAGTAAAATCATAATAGAATAAAAATTTTTAAGATAAAATAAAAAGATTAATTTAGCTCCTTATGCATCTGGTTTGGAAAGATTCCCAGTTTCTGTGTCTCCTCCCTCAACCTTTGCTTTATGGGGTTGACAAGGTTAAGCCGTAACTCTAAAGCTAGAGTTGGAGCGATCGCTAGAGCTTCCAATTCAAAATTATGTCTTTTGAGCAACATGTTTTTAAACTTTTGATAATTGATTTTACATATGATACTTGGAATTATTCATCACCCAGTAGAAGGTCTGGGTCGGATTAAGGAAATAATTGAAGAAAAGGATGACGTTAAGGAGATACGAGCTGAAGAATTGACTGGAAGAGAGACAGCAGACTCTATAATATTAATGGGAGGTCCAATGGGAGTTTACGAACACGATAAGTATCCTTTCATGGAGAAAGAATTCGAGATAATAAGGAGGACTCCAAAGGTCTTAGGCATATGTTTAGGATCCCAATTATTGTCTTATGCACTGGGAGGACAAGTGACCCCTGGGAGCTTCGGTGAAGAGAAAGGGATTATGAAAATCAGGACGGTATCCTATCTGAAGAATCTAGGTGACATCCACGTCTTTCAGTGGCACGGGGACACGTTCACACTACCTGAAGGTGCAGATCTACTAGCTTACAGCGATAAATACTTTCAGGCTTTTCTGAAAGGGGGTAAGCTCGGTCTTCAGTTCCACATTGAGGTAGATGCTAAAATGGTGAAGAGTTGGATAGAAACCTATGGAGGAGATGAGGAGATTTTACAACAAGTTAAAGAGCATGAAGAGGAGCTCTTCCAGACAGCTAAAAGAATAGTTAAGTGGTGGTCTGATCTCTAAACGACACCGATTTTGGTTCTAAAAGACTTTCAAGATAGGAAAAAAAGAAAGAAACTGATCACATGGAAGATAATGTCTTGCGTCCTAGAACCATGTATTTTCCAATGTTTCATCCCCTGATGATCTCCATCGCCTTTACTTTGTATTCCTTCTTCACCATTATTCCCTTTCCTTTGATCTCCCTTTCAAGAACGAGGAAGATTGCACTCATGATCCCATCTGAATAATAACTCCCCGGATTTCCTATCTTGGTATTGCCTATTTTGTCTGTTCCCCCCGATTCATGAATGTGACCGTGAAGACCTACTATAGGTTTGTATTTTTCTATTATGTCCCTCACAGCTTTGGAACCAACGTTATTTCTTTTCCTGTCCTTGTTAACTGCTTGGTCTAGCTTGGTGTTAATAGGAGGTGCATGTGCGTTCAAGATCACAGGCCCTTCGCCAACTTCCTTGAACATGGAATCTAATCTCAAAAATAAAGTGGAGTCAGGCAACTCCCTGTAAGTGCCAAATGGAGTGGGATTCACGTAACCTGAGCTTACCACCTTGAATTCACCTAGTTCCCTGACCTTAGCTTCAGCCAACTCTATTCCCAGCTCATTGAGATATTCGTCGAGCTCTAATGGGTCGTCGTTTCCCAAGTTCCACAAGGTTTCTATGTCGCTTCCATTCATCTTCTCGTGGAATATCTTGACCCATCTCGACGCTTGCCCCTCCAATTCCCTAACGATAATTGAGTTCATGTCCTTCTTGTTGTTTATGGCCTCCTGAAATTCCTCTTCCTTCATCACGAGAGGAAGTTTGCCCGAGACCTTCGAGTCCTCTTCAAGCTGAGAGATTTCAACTTCCTTTCCGTCCAACAACTTAGAGCCACCCTTGTCTATCACAGGAATGAAGTCCTTAGAGAATATGTCTCCTCCGAAGATCAGATAGTTCACCTTGTACATCTTAGCAGCGTTCAAGGATTTCCTGAACACGTTCTCTGAACCATGTATATCGCTCACGAACAGTATTTTAACCTGAAAGGGCATATCACCCATTTCATTTACCTGATAAAAAGCTTTTAACGAAAATTTTTTGTCTCTTTTTAATTGCATAGCCCTTCTCCACGGAAAATTTGAAATAAAGATTCAAGAATTGAAAGAGATAACCTAATAAGTTTATAGTAACTATTTATTTAATTTAAAGATATAAAAAGGAGAAATTTTTCTTATATTTTATTTTCCAATGCGATCAGTTAATTTGCAGCATTTATGTAAAAATTTCCTTGATAGGACATCTCCTATTTGTTAACGATTTCAATAACATCCGTAGGGAGGATTAGACCATTAATATGTGGTGAGTGATGGAGTCTCGAGGGTTTAGAACGGTAGTGCCTTTTCTCATTAAGTTATGATCATGGCTTACCTCGAAATGACTTTTTATCTTAGTGGGGGTTAAAGGGGCGAAAGTCCCCTTCTTGGGGGATAGCCCCTAGAAGAGTTTTATACCAAACAGAAATAATATCTAGACTAAGGCTGAAAGAGATGGGTCGTACCAGGACTGGGGGAAATTACGCTGTGGAGAGCAAACCCTCTATAACTCTACGATACAAGTCATCACAGGTTCCGTTTGATGGAACTAGCAGGTGAAGATCGAGGTTGCTCAGAGAAGGAAAATCGCGAGGTGACGCCTGCGAGGGCGGTGTAGTTCACTTTAATATGAAACCCGTCCAAAGAGTTCGAACTTTCTTTTTCCCCATATTTTTTCATGTATATGATGGTCGATGAATTAATACAATTTTTACGTCTTTACATTTACTTTTCAATGTAATCGGCTAAATTAACAGTTTCTATACGAAAATTTTTCCTAAGAATCTCATAGTAAAAGACTAAAAATTGTCTGTACTCTTCCTTAAATTCGTCCCTCATCACGTATTCCCTAACTACGCCTGAGGCGTAGTCTGCAGGGTGGATTAGCCTAGATCTATCGTAACCAGTGAAGTTTACTCTGACTACAGTAGACATGGTCCACTTTGGAAGATTAATCCGGATGAGCTCTTTATCTGCACCTCTTAAGATGGGGGATCTATCGTACATTACAAACACCTTTTTTCCTACTACATATTCCCTCAGTTTTAACCCCACTATTTTCCCGTATGGGAGCGTAGGATTTTTACTCAATTTTTCTCCTTTTTTATTGATTATAATGGAGATCCCTCTTAAATTAGATATTACTCCCCTCATGAAAATACCCTTTATGTCCTTTCCTAACTTAGACGGTTTTGGAGGGTCCTCAGACCACTTGAAATATTTTATGTCCTTTCCTATGAGTTCCTTGGCGTCTTTAAGTGATATGTCGTAAGTCTTGAGGAAGTTATCTATGTCGTGGATCAAGACAGCAGATATTATGAAAGGCCCCTCGTCGTTAGGGTTTCCAGACTCATCAATTGAGATGTATACGTCGGGCTTCATCTTCATGCTTCTCGTTGTAGACAGAATACATATATAAGCTTGATAGGAATATGTCATACAAGGGAGTGCACGGGGATACGTGCAC
>DAHF01000077.1:3211-7529 GCA_002495845.1 Sulfolobus sp. UBA167 | reverse complement strand
AGGAGTCAATCAATAACAATGATTTTTTTAAAAAAAATTGTTAATTTTTGATGCATAATGCTAAAATCACGTGAATACTTTCCTCGTTAGATCAACTGAATCAGCGTTAAGTTGAAAGAAATTCCAGCATTCATTTTTTCCTTACTATAGACCTAGTCAGCAACGTCGGGTATTGCTTAAGACCTAAAGACGTCTAAGCTCATGTCTAATGCTCTGGAAGAATGAGTTATGAATCCGCTGGAGATGACGTCTACTCCGGTTGAAGCATACTCTTCTACATTCCAAGGATTTATGTTTCCCGAAGCTTCAAGGATTACCTTTCCTTTCAATTTGTCTACTATTTCCTTTACTTGAGATGGAAGCATGTTGTCTAAAAGGATTGCGTCGGCTCCTTCCTTGTATGCGACCAAGGCGTCTTCAATTGACGATACTTCTATCTCAATCTTCTTTGTAAAGCTTGTCATTGACTTGACTTTCCTTAAGGTCTCCGCAACTCCACCTAAGAGATTAATGTGGTTGTCCTTGATTAACACTGAATCGAAAAGTCCTAGCCTATGAGGGTCTCCTCCGCCCACTTCTATTGCGTATTTCTCAAAGTCTCTTAGACCAGGGGTAGTCTTCCTTGTTCCCGCGATCTTCACTTTTGGGTTGACCCCTTTGGCTTTCTCTACCATCTCCATGGTTACTGTGGATATTCCCGAGAGTTTAGAGATAACATTAAGCACGGTTCTCTCCACAGCTAAAACTGTTTCGCCATCACCCTCAAATCTGAGTGCCACGTCTCCCTTGTTGACTCTCGTTCCGTCTTTAGACATACCCTTGATCTCTAGTCCCATGTATTTCAGAAAAGGTACAATTATCTTTACACCGCACAGGACTCCTGAGTCCTTTACCTTGACCTCTGCAAATGCCTTTATACCAGAGGCAAACCTTCCTGTAACATCCTCAGGATAAGCGTCTTCCTTTAGGAAAGAGAGTAGCTTTTCGATAACGAAAGTGTCTAGCATTACTTCTTTATTGCTGTTATGAAATTTTTAAATACTAGAGTTCCGCTTTCCGTGTGCTTAACTTCAGGATGAAATTGAACTCCGAATACTGTATTATCCTGGTTAACCATTGCTTGGACCTTGGAGCTGGGGCTAGAGGCCAATACCTTGAAACCCGGAGGAGGTTCTACCACCTCGTCCCAGTGGCTCTCCCAAGCATTGAACTGCTTAGAGAAGCCAGAAAGGATAGTGTCGTTATCTAAGACTTCAACTTTCACCAATCCGTACTCCGGTGATAATGCTTTTCTCACCTTTCCTCCTAAGACATAAGAAATGAGCTGATGGCCTAGGCATATTCCGAGCTTCGGGACGCTGGTTTCCTTAACGTAAATAGGTGAATTTCCCATCTTTGAGATCTCTTCCTCTACAGAGAAAGGTCCACCGCTGAAGACTATTCCGTCAAAGGCGTTCAGTTTGTCTACTTCCATATCCGGAGGTACGGTAATTACATCTACGCCTAGATATTTCAATGTCTTGAGTATGAGGTGATTGTACTGGCCTCCATAATATATTAAGGCTATTTTCACGATATCTTTTAAAAAAGCCTAATTTATAAAGATAAGGGTAATCGTATCTATGAATAGATTTGAATGGTAACTTCATTTTTAGAAGGTTAAGCGACGAAAAGTCTCGTATGACAGGGGAATAGTTTATGTTTAAATGCTTTTATAAATACAGTATTTATTTTTTTCCCCTTCATCCATTTTTAACTATGCTGTAGAGTCTTTCTGACTCAAATGGAACCTCAATAACATTATAGTAAGAGACTGGTTTAAATTCCGTCTGTCTTATCAACGAATTGGGACGCATTAAATCTTTTAAGGATTATCCTTTTAGGTGCTTTGTGGACTTGTTGAATTTTAGCAAGCGTTAAAGAGACCTCACAAGCTAAAATTGTAGAACCTGAGATTGAAAAGAAGATAATAGTAAAAATTTATGTAAAAAATATTCAAGAGATCAACTAAGCACCTTTTAGGGAACTTCATGGTGGGTATACGCTTATCCCGAATGTTCATCAAGTGAGAGACTTGGTCATGATCAGTATTGGTGATCATGGATCACCTAGGGTTAGAGCGGAAAAGAAAATCAGATACTGATGGAGTGATGCAAGGTTTACTTAATTTAGTTTTCATTAATTTTGTTAGCAGGTTAAAAAAATATAACAATTAAATTTTTTGGTTATTTCAATATTCAAGCTTAAAAACACAGATGTGACTTCTGATATATGAATGATAAAGTACTTTTCGTATTCATGACCGGAAGAGAGAACATGGCTAAACTTTTAGCCAATGTAGGTATGGCATCTAAAATCAAAGAAGCCGATCCTAATATAAATGTAGAAATGATATTCTTGACGCCAGCAGTGGAGGCACTAAACAAAAAACAGTCCTTGTTCAAGCCAATTCTAGATTCTATCAAAGAGGCTAAGAAAAGAGGAGTTAAAGTGATTGCTTGTGAAGTTGCAATGAAAAACGTTGGCTTAGATAAGGAAGACATTGACGAAGGCATAGTCGACGAGTTCGCTCCAGTAGGAGGAATATATGTCCTGAATAGGATAAAGGAGGGCTATGAAACCTTAACCATCTAAAGGTTAGATAGTTAATTTTTAGTTAAACGAAATTTTAGATAAATTTATAAATTCACCTACGTTCCTGATATCATGTCTGACGAGTACGACCTGAATTATGCTAAGAGAGCTCTGTTCATCTTAGCTCCTATAGCAATAATGGTAATGTATACTGAAGCAATGCTTATACCTTCCCTTCCAACAATCGCTAGCGATTTCGGTGTAGACTCAGCAACTGTGAGTTGGGTTCTCACAGCCTACTTGATAAGTGGAGTCGTTGCTAACCCTATTGTAGGTAAACTTGGAGACATATACGGTAAGAAAAGGATACTGGTTGTCGTCATGTCAATCTATGCAGTTGCTGTTACCCTTAACGGGTTCGCCCCCAACTTCGACACTTTCGTGAGTTTCAGGGTCCTTCAAGGTTTAGGACTCGGAATGTTTCCTTTGGCTTTCAGCCTAATACGTGAAGAGTTTCCTCCTAGAATGGTACCCAAGGCACAAGGTACTGTGAGCGCTATGTTCGGCATAGGCTCTGCGATAAGCCTCCCGATCGCGGGATACGTGGCCCAGACATTTGGTTGGCAATACACTTATCACACTGTGATCCCAGTTGTAATTTTGCTGGATATTCTGACTATAAAGTATATAAGGGAGTCCAGGTTCGTGAACCGTGACAGCAAGATAGACTACTTAGGGGCAGCGATGATGGGGATTTCATTGACTCTTCTCACGCTAGGTTTCTCCGAGGCCCCCACATGGGGATGGACTTCCTTAGAGTTCATGTCCGTCATGGCCTTAGGATCTGTCCTATTCGCTTCGTTCATATTCTATCAAAGCAGAGCTAAGTTTCCATTGATCTCAACTAAGTTGCTGAGCAGGAGGAACGTTTTGGTCGCAAATTTAGCTGCACTAGTAGCTGGAATAAGCATGTTCATGGCTTACCAGTCCTTGTCTTACCTTTACGAGCTACCCACCCCAGTAGGTTTCGGTCTGGACATTCTAAGTACAGGGTTTCTCCTGCTTCCAGTCTCCTTAATGCAGATAGTAGGTGCGGGAATAGCGTCCAAGTCTGTAGTGAAGAGTGGCACGAAACCAATCTTGGTCGGAGCCTCAGCTTTAGTCTCGGTTTTCTACTTCCTCCTAGGTTTAGTGTCGATTAACGGGTCTAGCGCGGGGGAAATTCCAATAACTTTCTTAGCAGCTATGATGATGCTCGGTTCCGCGATGCTTAACGTAGTTCTCATCAACATACTTACTTTCTCCATAGAGAGGAAGTTCCTAGGTGTCGCTACCGGGATGAACACGGTGTTTAGGCTCATAGGCGGTGCCTTCGGCCCGTCGATAGCTGGGTCTCTGTTGGCTACGTATTATAGCTACCATGTATATCCCGTGACAATGAACGGAGTGACGAGCTACATGACTGTTAAGTTACCTACTGACTTCGCTTTTCAAGCCACGTTCTTCATTGCAGCTGCGGTTGGACTTGCGATGGTCTTGATATCCCTCATGTCTAGGAATATAGACATATCTAAGATATCAGAGAAACAGGTCACCACTAATACTGTGACTAACGAGACTGCGAAGAAACCTTCTACTGGTGTTTCACAGCCCGAGCTTAAAGTTGAAGGGAGAGAGAGTCAGGAAAAGAAAGGTTAGTTGTGCATTAGTTTTTCCCTTCACTTTTTAAAAGAAAATTTACTTT
>DAHF01000077.1:0-3191 GCA_002495845.1 Sulfolobus sp. UBA167 | reverse complement strand
AAATGGAAGAATAATAAAAAATTTATAAGATAATCGTACAACCTAAAAATGACTTAATATGATTAAATGTAATAGATGCGGCTATGAGAACAGAGATGACGCTAGGTTCTGCGCTAAGTGTGGCGCTCCGCTTAATGTGTACAACTTTTCACCTCCACCTCCTCCACCTAACCCTGGATCAAAGTTTCCGATGAAGGCAATCCTGGCTCTTGTTGCAGTTATAGTTATTTTAATAATCATAGCTGGAGTTCTCCCCGCGTACGTACAGCCCGACGGTGAGATTCTAACCCCTTCTCAAGTTTCCTCTGTGATCGGAGGTACTTGGAAAGTCGGAAACAACACGGCATATTTCTCAGTCCAAGGCAACAGCGTCTCAGTGAATTACATCAACGGAACGAAGGAAACGATGAATATTTCCAACTTTTTGGGTTCCACAGGGGCCGGTTCAATCGGCATATATAAAGGACTCTCTTCGGGACAAGTTGAAGAGATGTACGGTTCCATTAATAATACTAATCTGACTTTAGACGCATTTCAGCTTTGCTATGAAAATTCTACATATTCTAACGAAACGTATATGACTCTTACCCTCTTCTTGGGTATAGTAGGGCATGAAGTTCTTCTCTCTAATAACACTTTTGTGGAGAACACGACGAGCTCGGAATCTTCATTAATAGTAACTATGAAAGGAGATCAGGTTTACTTCATAGGATTAAATGGAATGTACCTCTCAGATAACCAATTGGAGTCTCTAATTCAGGACTTCTGATAATTTTAATGTTTTGACCCTTTTGAAAGAAGTCATAAAAGTCGATCTTTTGTTTTCTTTTTTTATCTCGTTATAGAATAAATTACGATTCTAGCTCTTGTGAAGCGTGGTTAGACAGTTGAATTCAAGTCTTTTCCCGTTAACATTAACACTATTTCAAATATTCGTTCATGTTAAAGTGAACTACTCCTCAAAGAGGGGTCTCTAGTGAGACGAAATCATGGTACTTTCTTTCAATCATTGCGTGTATCAAAAATACATTTATAAATACTTTATTTTCTATTATATTTTATGAATTTTCTACTTTTTGTTGTAATGGGAGGGTTCATCATAACCACAGCGTTCATAACTTTCTATCTCCTGAGGAGACCTAAGTTTTCAGACACTGTGGCTTTCTATTTCATATACGCGTCATATTATACTGCTCTTCTTATCTATTATTTAGGTAATCTAGTTTTAGCTATAGTCTTAGGTGTGTCAGTAATGTTATCTTTCGTCTCATTTAAGCTCCTCAAGAACCTCAAGTTGCTCTAACGATAAGTCTCTGCATGGAATGTGTAAAGTCTAACTGAGAATGAGAAGTTCATCCTTTCCCCGTCCTTCATAGTGCTGTAAGAAAGGGTTGACATGAAGGTCATAGGAAAGAGACCAGAAGAGGATGAAGAACTTCCGCAAGATATCAGCAAGCTATGCCGAGGTTCTAACTCTATCCAGCTTGCCTATCTCCTTCAATACCTCTACAGCTTTGAGAGCGCTCTTCTCCTTGTCCTTGATCTCAAGCATTATGTCAACTTCGTCCACGGACTTAACGAATTCCCTAAAGTGATCCACGTCTAAAGTTGAGGCATGGACTCCCCTTTTACTACCCTGCTGGGTGCTATAATCAATCATGGGTCTCTCCTTCCACGTCTTCCTCACCATTTCCAAAGCTTCGCTGAAGGTCTCTCCATCGTTATTTAAGGACTGATGTAAGTTATCTAGGATCACTGGCACCTTTAGGGTTTGATACAGACGTAAGCAATCCTTGACCGTGAAGATCCTGTCGTCGTTCTCTATCGCCATTCTCCTTTTAACCTTGTCTGGAAGCGACTGGAAGTTCACCTCAAATCTCTTCAATGCTTCTTCCTTTCCACCAGAAGAACTTCCAACATGGATCTGAATTCTACCTTCTACTCCCATGGCGTCCAAGAGATCCGCGTGATACCTTAATTCGGCGATCGAGGATTCTACCACGTCTCTTTTCTGGGAATTTATCACTACGTATTGACCTGGGTGCATGGAAACCCTAATTCCGTTCTCCCTGATCACCTCTCCCACTTCCCCTAGCAAACTTGAAAGTTCATCCCTCCAGTCAAAAGTAGCCTTGGGATGAGAGGCGAAGGGTATAGTTTTTGAGCTTATCCTGAAGAAGAGAATTTCATGGTCTAAGTTCCATAGGAGAGTCCTCTTTAGACACTCCAAGTTCGAGATAGACGTCTTGAGGACTGCATCCCTAGACAAGCTCGAGAGTCTGATGGTTGAGTCAGCCTTACAAAGGGAGTAGTTGGTGGAGACGTATCCAACTTTCACAAGTTTGTATCGGCAGACCAGTTATATTATAATGAAAGAATACTTTTTAAAAAGATCCATTACAATCTGATTAGGTCTATGACTAACCGGTTCAGTTTTCGTTAGCTTCTTTGACATGACTCCGTCCCTGAGTATTAGCGTCGATCTTCGGAGCGTCAGCATTGAATAAGAAGAGTCCCAGATGAGCCTTCAACCTAAAAAATTTAGATAATTGAATCATTCTAAAATTTAGCAATATAAATTCGAAGCTGGATCTTATGACCTTTAAGAGAGCAATTAGGGTAGACTTTCCCTGGGAATTTAGTAGACTTCAAAGTGAAAAGCATGGCTATGAGCGTGGCGGAAGCTATAGAGACTAGAGGTGAGGGCAAAAGTAGTTACTGCATAACTCCACAAGAGGAGTACCTTAGAGTGAATTACCTCGCCATTGAGAGACTAAAGGAGCTTTTCCAAGAAGCTATGAAAATTGTTATGAACAAGATAACTTACTATGAAAAAAGACTATAATAGTAAAATGGTTCCTAAATACTTCGTAATAATCTGGAAGCTTTAAACAAGCTTTCGCTTTCCCATCTTCCCTTGTTCTCAGCATATCTTGTTATTCCTTTCATTTATTTTCTATATAACGAGAAGCTTTATAGTTTCCTCAGCATTCTATATTACTTCTCACAAACCTGAACAAGATCTCCCTTAGATAAAAACTCCTCAGCCTCCTCGACAATTTAATTCTGGGCTTATGTTTATACTCATTGTTAATACAAATTATAGAACACACTATTTTTTAACCCTTTCTGGCTTCCGTCCCTCCTAGCCACACGCTCTACAATATCTACAGGCAAGTCTTCAACTATAA
>DAHF01000053.1:9142-9320 GCA_002495845.1 Sulfolobus sp. UBA167 | reverse complement strand
AACTGGGCTTTCAACGCCCTACAAGTTCATCAGCGTAAGCACGAAATCGGAAACCCTACGGTAGGCATTACTCTTATGTCGGGTGTTCTTACATTTAAAAATGAAGGGCTATCCATCCTCACGGGGTCTTCCGCCCCCTTAAACCCTCGTTAAGATAAAATATTTTGTTTTGTTCTTC
>DAHF01000053.1:3235-9085 GCA_002495845.1 Sulfolobus sp. UBA167 | reverse complement strand
TATTTACAAAAGGCATGGAGAGTGAAACTTCTTCTAAAAATTATAATATTATATATACATTAAAATTATATCTATTTATAAAACTTAGGAAGCTCATAGTCTTTATCTGAGATACATAACGCCTAACCCTTGTGGATTTTACGTTATATGAATAAAATAAAAATTATTTAAATTAAATATAAAAATTACTGTATATTATGAAAGAAATTACTAATTACACGGAAAAGAAGAACTTAAATATTTTTAGATATATCTTTTTGCCTATGAATCGCAAAGTAGTACTCGCTTTAGTGCTGGCGGTGAGTTTCCTCTTAGAAGTACCTCTATTTTCTGCCTCAACGGCGAACGTCTTTGGATATGCCCATCCAGACGAGTTGCTCGCCCCTGGAGAAATAGGAGAACCTGTCACAATCTCAATGACTAACTTAGGTAGCGCTCTGTTTAACGTTTCGGTAGTACCGTCATCAGTCTATCCATTTTCTCCTTACAGTTACTATAACGATACAGAAAACATCTCCATACCTTACTGGGGTCAAGATCAGACCATAAATGTTACCGTCCTCCTCAATGTTGCTGATTCTGCGAAAGACGGCATATATAAGTACCACGTAATGGTCAGCGGTTACGATCAGAACGGAGACCAAGAAGAGAAAACCGTAACTGTCTCCATCCCAGTTTTAGGTAAGGAACAAGTTTCAGCCCAGTCAGTATGGGGAACAACTAACTCTTCAATGGTAGTTGGGCCCGGAGAAGATAACGTCCCTCTAACAATATTGTTACAGAATCAAGGAAACGTAATGTTATCTAACGTGAGCTTATATCTGAAGTCTAGTTACCCTGTCAAGTTCTTACAGGACAACATATCAGTTGGATATTTGCCAATAGGACAACCGATACCTGTCACTGTCCTTGCAGACGTATACTCCAACGCGACAGAAGGTGTACATTACATAGAGGGAAACATAACTTTCTTCAATGGCTCTTTAATGACAGTAAAGATCCCCGTCGACATAGTAGCAATCAACCAAGTGTCCCTTGAGACCTTGTGGGGTTCCACGTCGTCTCCAATAATAGCCTCTGCAGGGGAAGTGAACCTTCCTCTTACCATTATTGTAAAGAACCTTGAAACCAACTTGCTGTCCAATGTGACCTTGGAACTTAAGTCCACGTATCCCGTGAAGTTCCTCCAACCGAACGCTTCAGTAGGCTTAGTTCCCCCAGGGGAATATAACGAAGTTACAGTGACTGCAGACGTTTACAATAACGCGACGCCTGGGGTGTATTACGTTCCAGTCACATTAGCGCTTTACGGAGGAGAGACCATGAAGCTCGAGATGCCAATAACGATAGCTGGGACGGTAAACATCTCAATGAACATGTATACTTTTCCGCCCCAAGTTTTCCAAGGATACTCTGACGTTGAATTACACGTCTTACTGTTGAACTATGGCTCTGGAATAGCCCAGAACGCTAGCGTTCACATTAAAACTCCAAGCGGTATAAATCTGGTTTCACAGCCAGAGCAACAGATAGGCGCTATACCCTCAGGAAAGCCTATAAACACTACGTTCCTCTTCAACGTTCCAAACGACACCTCCCCTGGTAATTACAATATTAACGTAACGGTCGATTACGATGGGGGACATGAAACTAAGACTTATACTTTGGACATATACCCTAAGGCTAACATAGTCATATACTCTACCTACTTCCCAGGAGCAACTGCAGGAGCATCTAAGATACCTCTGACCATAACCTTAGAAAATATAGGAAATGAGACCGCGAAGAACGTGATATTGAGGTTAGGAGAGTCAGACGTCATTTATCCCCACGTCAGTTCTTCCAATCCTCTGCAAGCCCTTACAGCATCCGAGTACTTCATAGGTAACATAAAGCCAGGAGAAAAGGTGAATGTTACCTACATCGTCGACGTGAGTAGCGGAGCTTCACCAGGAACATATCCTCTCTCCATAGCTTTAGAATGGAACCAAACTGGATCCTTATATCCTTTCGTGCAGTCCGATACTTTCAACACAACAGTGCATGAGCCTTTCCTTTCTAAGCTGATATCTGGTAATACACTGCTGATCCTAATATTTGCTATAATAATTATTATTCTAATAATTGTATTGATAGTCGTAGCAAGAAGAAAGACATCTCCAAAGTAACCTTTTTTTATGTAAGTTCTCAGGATATTTTATGAGCGTTTTCCCTTTATACCCCTTGACTTTGTTATACCTCTATCTAAAACCCGCATATTCATCTTTAGGAATATTAGCAGGAGCATTATTTGTAATTGCAATTATTATGCTGAGAATACTTCTAAGTACACTTAGGTTGTTAGGTCTACCTAAGGAAACATAACTCTCAGGATAAATTCCTTTAATCAAAAGAGGCGATGTCAAGCATTTTAACTTTAAATTAGCAGAGTTAGCGACATTAAAAGATGTTTAACGCCCTAGAAATAATGAATATACTGGGAGTAATTTCATTTACAATATCTGGAGCCAGCAAGGGAGTTAAAAAAGAGCTAGATCTATTTGGAACAATAGTGCTAGGAATAGTAACGAGCTATGCTGGTGGCATCGTTGCTGACCTCCTAGTAGGTGTGATACCCCCAACCATACTGAAACAATGGCAACTTCTTTTGCTTTCAATATCTGTCTCAATCACAACCTTCTTTTATTATAAGCAACTTAACAAGAAATTCCTTACTTTGGTCCTCAAGGTCTCCGACGCTATAGGTTTAGCTGCTTTCGCTGCATATGGAGCATATCTAGCTTATTCCCACGGGTTCAGCTTAATAACGGTTGCAATGATATCGAGCATAGTAGCAAGTGGAGGAGGAGTTCTGAGAGATGTCCTAGTTAACGATGTTCCTTTAATTCTAACAAAGGAAATATATGCTACCGCAGCTTTAAGCGGCGGCATCGTGTATTACCTTGTAGCTTCAATTTCAAGTCAAGGTTATGCTACAGTAGTTACAATCCTTACTGTAATTACGATAAGAATTCTTGCAATAAAATATAATCTGCATTTACCTATAATTAAGGCAGAAGTAGAGAATAGATAAGGTTCAGGAAAAAATGAAACAGGATAGATAAAAATCACTTTTTATTCAGAGATTTACTTTTTTTAAAAAAAGGCTTCTTCTTTTACATTATTTGGAATAAAAATTTTCTAAATAAGAAGACGAAAAGAGTCAAAGCCTGACTAGAATCTGCGTTAAAGCAATGTAAAATAGAAAGATTGGAATAGCAAAGATTTCCGATAAATCGAGTCCTACTTCCAACAACCAAAACGTCCCTATCGTGGCTAGAAGAGCAGAAAGCACAAGCTTAAGCTGAGGCACTCTTATCCTCATTACTCTTTCCTTCATAGCATATGTCAAGGCTATCACTACAAACACTGCCGCCCCGACTCCACTTAAGGCTGAAAAGTAACCAAAGGGCATCAAACCCACAACTACGAGCGATGCCTCTAAGCCTTCTATAAGGCTCACTGTGTATACTGTTATTAAACCTTCTTCCTTTTCCTCCTTCTTCTTTTTCGTCCCTTTTATCGATCTTCTAGCACTTCTGAAAAGCTTCTGAGAAAAGTAGAACAGTATGATTGCTGCGCCAACTGCAATATAATGTAATGGAAGGAGAATTAGAAATTTACCAGCAATTAACAAAGGAATTAATGACGTCGCTACACCTGCAACCGCATAAAAATAGGACTTAGGCGTATGATAAATGCCGTAAAATATTACAGCGATTGCGGAGGCTTCTGTCATTTCCAAGATCGATATGCCCATTGCAGCAAGGAATATTGGTATATCCATGATCGTTCACAGCTATCTTCACTAATATTGATTCTTAACTTTAACTCACGTCTCAGAAATATGTAGTTTTATTTGATATTCTAATTAATTAGAAATTAGAAATAGGCGTTCTATGTTTTAGACGACTTCACGTCCCAGTATGCCTTCTCAAATGCCGTGTTTATGATAGAGAGAACCCTGTTGAGGTCTTTGACGTTATTGAACCTCAATAACACTGTGAAGACATTGGTCCCTCCGTTCTTCGAGGTGAAGTACATCAAGGGTACCTGAATTTTCTCTTTGTCAAAAGAATCCTTCACGTATGACTGAGCTAGGGAAAGGACTTGTTCCGCTTTAACATCAGCATTTACGGTTACTTGTAAAGGATATTCCAGATCTCCCTCTTCTTGACTAAGCTTAGTGAAAATTGTGTTACCCAAGAATGCTGAATTGGGAACTTTGATCAGATTACCGTTTAGTGTCTTGACCTCTGTGAAGAGAAGAGACACGTTGACTACTTCTCCTATAATAGGACTGCCCCAAATCCATGAATTCAATATCACAGAGTCCCCCGGCTTCAGGGTCTTACTAGAGGATACCATGAACCCTGCTAAAACGTTGGAGAAAATATTCTGTGCAGCTAGACCTATGGCTATTCCTGCTACAGTTCCGCCTAATGCGACTCCAGTTAGGTTAACCCCAAGGGCTGAGAGCACAGCTAATACCACTACAACGTATAGGATTGCACTAACTGCGAGCCTAGCTACATGGGCTACACCTTGGTCCATCCTAGAAAATAGATAAGGAGATATTATGTCTAACAATAACTTAACTATTACGTAACCTCCAAGGCCTACTATTACAGCACTACTAACGTCAGAAATGTACATCTTATATTTCGGCAAGAAAAGATCGCTGAGGAAAGCTATAACATAGGTTAAAGCTGCAAGGATTATTACGGTAATTAATATCTTAACTATATCTATGTTCCTTACCTTAAAGGACATGGGGAAAGTTAGGAACCGAGATATTTAAAATTAAGATAGATAATGGAAATACCTCCCACGTCTCTCAATCTTGTTTTCCTTTATAAGGTCAATTATAGCCTTGTTGACTTCCGGAGCCGGGAAGGGCAACATCTTAAATAGCTGACTAGCTGTAACCCATCCGCTCTCTTTTACTACTTTCTCGACCTCAGTTTTAACATCCATTGACTTCAATGTATAAGATATGGTAATTAAATTTTTCCCTTTTGTATTTTAGTTCTTTATGAATTTTTCTTTTACCTATTCCTTAAGTAGTATTTTACTCTTAGTCTTGCTAATTTTAAGGTCAGCCTGGTTCTCCTCTTGTAATATTTCCTGTAGGACCTAGAATAAGGCAGAACATGGTACAGTCTACTTTTATAACCCATAGTTGTTCTTCCACACAGAGGCTTTAATATTGATCTTATACTTCAAACCGATGAGGGATTACAAGGATCATAATGTGTCTTTGGAGATAGCCACAGAAATATTTTCAAGCAGAATAGGGAGGAAGATGGGTTTCCCTTTGCTCGAAGTTAAGCCACTCACATTAAATGACAAGTACGGAATAGTTATGGATTATCTCACCGAGACGGGGCATCCCAATTTACAGAACATTGACAAGTTGAGGTTAGCAATCGCCTTTGAGGAGTGGATCCTTAACGTCGATATGAAGGAGAGTCACGTCATGGCAAAGGACGGAAAGGGATACATAATAGACCACGGTCATGCGCTCTCGACATGGAAACCTACTTATATGATCCAGAAGATAATCCATGAGAAGGTAACTAAATTTAATATATGGAGCAAGGATGAGGACTTTTTATCAGGGATCGAGATAATAGATTCTTTCAAAGAAAGCGAAATAAGGGACGAAATGGAAGGGGCTTTCGACGAGGTTTTTAGAGATGGAAGATGCAAGCTTTTCACAGAGGCCCAGAAGAATGAATCCATAGAAATCAACATGGAAATCCTTAACGTGAGGAAGGAATTCCTAAAGCGGAGCATTAGGGTAATGAG
>DAHF01000053.1:0-3179 GCA_002495845.1 Sulfolobus sp. UBA167 | reverse complement strand
CCCACCTCGTGATGAGGATTTCATGGTTCTTTGAGCAACCTAGATCTTTACGAGGTTCCATCGAACCGATCTGTGATGCACCGTGTCGTAACAGAGAGTTCGCTCTCCACAGCATAGTTCCTTAGGCTCTGTACTAACCCAGCTTTTCAGCCTTGGTCTAGGTATTATCATCGCTTTTGCACTTCCCTTAACCCACGTTAAGTTAAAAGACATTCGAAGGATTTTGTTTAGAACTTTGTGTACATTAACTGTAGGAAAGAATTATTTTTAAAGCTATGATACAAAAATAGATAAGCGTTACTATTTTGTCACAAATATTTTTTAATATGCTACTAGCATAGGTCTCACGCTTAGTCAGCTATTATCAAGAGAGTATCACTTTAATAATTTAAGAATCGAGATTATTTACCATGGCACAAGAAGAGAGCTTACCCTTCAACGAGAAATATACATTATCTCCGTATAAGTTAACATATCGCAAGTCCATTGAAGATGCAGAGAACTTCTGGAGAGAACAAGCGGAAAGCTTGGAGTGGATCAAACCATTCTCGAAAGTTTTAGACGAGTCAAACCCACCTTTCTATAGGTGGTTCCCAGACGGGCTCATAAACATCACTCAGAACGCGCTAGACAGACACGTCAAGACATGGAAGAAAAATAAGGCAGCGCTGGTGTGGGAAAGCGAAACTGGAGAGTCAAAGACTCTCACTTACGGGCAGCTCTTCAATGAGGTCAACAGGTTCGCCAGAACTTTGCATGATTTAGGAATTAAAAAAGGAGATAGAATACTAACTTATTTACCCTTGATGCCGGAACTGCCTATAACTCTGTTGGCATCAGCCAGGATAGGCGCAGTCCACAGCGTGGTTTTCTCAGGGTTTTCGCAACAAGCTATAGCTGACAGAATAAATGATGCTAAGGCTAAGATAGTTGTAACTACAGATTACACCATAAGAAGGGGTAAGAAGATTCCTCTAAAGCAAGTTGTGGATGAGGCTGTCAAACAAGCTCCTTCAATAGAGAAGATCATAGTAGTAAAGAGGCCACATTTCGAGGACACCCAGATGAAGGAAGGAAGGGACGTGTATTATCACGAGCTAGTTTCCAAAACAGGATATAAAAAGGTAGACCCTGAGGAGACATCGTCGACAGACCCCCTCTTCATTTTATACACCTCAGGAACCACCGGCAAACCAAAGGGGATATATCACCTTCACGGAGGGTACGGACTATGGACATACCTTACAACCAAATGGGTTTTTGATCTGCATGATGATGATGTCTTCTTCAACACCGCAGACATAGGGTGGATAACGGGGCATTCATACATAGTTTACGGACCGCTCCAAGCAGGAGCTACCACATTGATGTATGAAGGTGTACCGGACTATCCAAATCCAGACAAGTGGTGGGACTTAATAGAGAAATACGGAGTTACAGTATTCTACACATCGCCAACCGCAATCAGGGCCCTAATGAAGTACGGAGATGAATGGCCTAAGGCACACGACTTAAGCAAGCTAAGGATACTTGGTAGTGTAGGGGAACCAATAAATCCAGAGGCATGGAGATGGTACAGCAGGAACATAGGCAACAACGAACTTCCCATAGTAGATACTTGGTGGCAAACTGAAACCGGTGGAATCATGATCTCTGCGACCCCGGGTCTAGGGAACTATATGTTGAAGCCGAGTGCTAACGGGTTACCTCTGCCTGGAGTTGACGCCGATGTAATAAACGAGGCAGGGGAGAAAGCTAAGGCAAGGGAAAAGGGATACATTGTTATAAGGAGACCTTGGCCTGGCATGTTAGCAGGAGTATGGGGAGATCCCGATAGGTACATTAGTACGTATTGGTCTAAATTCCAAGGGATTTATTACCCCGGAGACTACGCTGTGCGCGACGAAGATGGGTTCTTCTTCATACTCGGTAGAGCCGATGAGGTCCTAAAGATTGCAGGGCACAGGATAGGCACTAGAGAAATTGAAGACGTGCTGATCTCCTTCCCTGGAGTCGCTGAGAGTGCAGTTATAGGGGTTCCAGACCAAGTGAGGGGCGAAGTAGCAGTAGCTGCTGTAGTTCTAAAACAAGGCTATCAACCTAGCGAGGAATTGAAGAAACAGATATTATCTCATATACGTAATAATTTAGGATCTTTAGTTATAATGAAAGATATATACTTCGTGACTAAGCTACCTAAGACGAGAAGCGGAAAGATAATGAGGAGGCTAATCAGATCAGTCCTTTCAGGACAGCAAACAGGGGATACTACAACCCTAGAGGATGAGACATCACTAGACGAGCTGAAAAGAGTAATAAGCGAGTTCGAGAACGAGATAAGAAAGCAGAACCAATAAACCTTATGAAATCAATATATTTTTATTGCCATACACTATATAACATAACAGAATATTATGATTTATATAAATTAAAAGGAATTTTTTAATATTATAAATACACGCTTTTTGTCTTAGTTGGGGTTAAGGGGGCGGAAGACCCCTCAGTAACGGTAGACCCAAAATCACCACCATAAAAATAAATCTATTTTATTATTAAATATTTTCTCAAGACTAAAAAGAAAAATCCTTGAGACCAGACAAATCATCCAGAAAGTGGGGGATGAGAAGAATCTGAACTCCTCCCTTCTCATGACGTCCTTGAACATGGTGCAAAGCGAGCAGAAGGTCATCAACACGAAGATCAACTCGCTGAATGAACTTGGTGGAGCTCTTGAAGTGGAGGAATGCATTAGCGTTCGTGCGGGACGTCTCAATGGGATTCCTCGTTGTAAAACTTCAGCACTCTCTTGGTTAGGTCGAGGTTGGTTGCCTAGCGAAGTACACCACTGTCTTCTTCTTAACGATTTGTTTTCCATAAACCAAGCCTGAACTCGACCTGCTCTTCTTGACTCTCTTGCTGTTCATGTACTTACGTCGAACTCCCCTATACCTTCATGTCCCAGACTCCGATCACGTACTTGAACCGCGATATGAAGAGGACTTCCACTGTAAGCCTGCGTCATGGTTAAGAGCCTCACCTTGAGACCAGCTCTCATGATTTGCTCCACGCTTCACGATCTCGTCCTTGGTCATCCCTTTTGAGGGATGCCAGAAGGAGCGCCATTCCTTGATGCTTCGTGGTAGCGGTCGCTTAGTTCCACGAGTTCCCCTTAGATGAAC
>DAHF01000105.1 GCA_002495845.1 Sulfolobus sp. UBA167 | reverse complement strand
TCGTAGTTGATCATGAATTTCCCACTTTGCTTAACGCTGGAAACACAGTGGCGATAGACGTTGGTGTAGAGAAGTTGATCGTCACATCGGACGGCCACTATTTCCCCAATCTGAGACCCCCTTGAAAAAGCATTGTGTAAAGTGAAGCGTCTACACAAGTCTCTATCAAGAAAGAAATTCCTCTCTNNAGCTAATGCTTACGAACGTCTTCATGACCTAAGGAGAGATCTCTACATGAGGCTAAGCAAGTATTTCGCTGATCACTACGACGTTGTGGTCATGGAGGACATCCTCATCATGCAGTTAATGGATAAGTCTTCTAGATCTCTGAGGAGGCTCGCTGACGTCTCGTTCAGCGAATTAAGGGAAGTGATGAAGTATTAGTTAGAGAAATACGGCAAAAAAGTGACCCTAGTTAACCCTGCGTACACTTCCAAGACGTGTGCTTGAGGGCACGTGAAGGAAGACTTGTCTCTCTGATCGTGTGTTCGTCTGCCCTAACTATGGCTGGGTCTTAACCGCGACTACGACGCTTCCCTGAATATCCTAAGTAGATCAGGGTCGGGACTCTTAGTACTGTGGAGCTCAGCCCTTCACCAGTACTTCGACTGGCAAGGTAGGGCCGTGAAGCAGGAAGACCCGCAAGGCCGGGGTAGTTCACTCCCAGATCTTAAGTATCTCTTGATTGGTAATAACTGGGAACATCATGGACATGTTGGCCAAAGACCTTTCGTGGGCTTCCTTGTTTCTCGACGATACTGCTTCCTTCGCTACCACTGGAATAATACCGAGATTGAAGGCGTGTCTAGCTGAGCTTTCAACACCTATTTCAGTTGCTATCCCAGTGAATATCATAGCTATCTTCCCTGAATTCCTCATTAAAAGTTCCACATTAGTACCAACGAAGATGCTCGCAGTATTCTTGTTCAGTACATAATCGCCCTGCTCTGGTTTTAGATCTTCAACTATGTCGCCTAAGTTCATTCTCCAACCTTTCCTGAGAGGTGACTCGAACTTCTCAGGAAAAGGAGTTATTTTAGTGTAAATTATCGGGATCCCCTTAGATCTAGCGGCACCTATTAATTCTTTAGTCTTTGTAATAAACTCTTCTCTATTAAATATAGAGTTAACCAAAGCTTCCTGCACGTCCCATACTACTAAAACTGAATTGTCTTTGTTTACCAACTTTACGATTTCAGACGGATTGAATGCCATGTTAAAACATAGTAAAGATATATCTTAAAACTTTCTTCAAATCAACTGTTCAGTATCTTGCGACCGAGAATGGAGAAAGGAAAGGAGCTCTTTACCTTCACCCGCCCTCACTTCTATACTTGATGGTTCTGTTACCTCGAAAAGTTCCCATTTAGTGAAGAGCTTGAACTTGACCGCAACGTAGGCATGACCTTCCATCGTAAACATTGATAAAAAATCTAAAAGTTTTCTAGTCTGAATCTCTCTTATCTTCAGTTTAGGTTCCCATGTGCTCTTCACTTCAAAAGCCAATAAGGTGTCTCCAAACGTAGCGAAGACGTCAGGAAGAGGATTTGGCGAGGAATTCGAGGTCGGTATCCTAACGGCTTTAAACCCCATTGAGGTAAGGGTCTTCACAAGCTCTCTTTCCGCATTTCGTCCTATGTCCTTGTTCACGAAATTAAGACTATTACGTGAAGAATTAATAAGACTTTAGAGATATTGAGAAAACATAGAATTCAGCCTCAATTCGAAGGTGTTTGAAGGTGAAGTTTTGCCCCAAATGCAAAAGCGTTATGACCTTGAGAAATAGCGTTGCAGTATGCAGGAACTGCGGATATAAGATCAAGACTGACGAAGAGATTGTCCTCAAAGAGAAATATGACCACTCTCACGATAAGATGATAGTGGTAGATGGTAAGAGAATTCAAGGGAGGCTACATTCAGTTCTTTGCCCGAAGTGCGGGTCCTCTATCTCGATCCTAATTAACCCGAGAAAGAGAGTATATAAATGCTCTCTTTGTGGAAACATGTTTAGTGAGAGTAATAAAACCTAATCAAAATTTATCGTACAATTTCAATTTAATGTTTTGTCTTAGTGGGGGTTTAGGGGAATTTCGTCCCCTTCTTGAGGGATGGATAGCCACCTTATATTAGTTGGAGGGTAGTTCACTTAATAATTATCAGCCCTTATAAAGTGGCGTCACAATAATTAGGCTATGGGTAATAAGACTTTCACATTTGGTGATATCAGAATTCGCGAGGTTAAGGAAAAGTATTATGTTTTCTAAATAGAGAATAACAATGAGAGCCATAGAAAGGACCATTATACATGACCTTTAGATGAAGTCGTTAAAGGATACATGCGGGAGGTGGGATTTGGACCCACGCAGGCCTACGCCACCGGAGCCTCAGTCCGGCCCCTTTGGCTTAGCTCGGGCACTCCCGCTCACCTAATTACTAAAATAAAGGGCATAAAAACGTTTTCTAAGCCGTGATAATCATAATTAACCTTTAATAACATTAAGAAGAAATTGATGTGATTAGGGATGAGTCTTTGACAAGTACTCCATAAGTAGGCAGGAGCTTAAAGTCCTGCTTAGGGAGTTAAAAAGGTGGTCCGCACCAGCTACAGTCCTTCTATCACTTTATGTGCCTGAAGGCAGACCTGTGGCTGATGTTGTTAACCTGCTAAGGGAAGAGGCATCTATATCTCAAAACATAAAGCTAAAGCGAACCAGGGACGCTGTGGAATCTGCTATAACTGGAGCTATAGATAGGCTGACTCAAATACCTAAGATACCTCCCAACGGGCTAGTCATGTTTTGCGGGGAGAACTTAGATACTGGAGAGTATAAGTGTTACATGTTCTCTCCTCCAGAGAAGGTCTTAGTGTTTTTCTATAGAACCGACAAGAACTTCCATACTGAGTTCCTAGAGGACATGGTGGAGGACTCCGACGCTTTCGGTCTCATAATAGTAGAGAGGGATCAAGCTACCATAGGTCTGCTCAGAGGTTCCAGGATAGAAGTCCTAGAGGAATTTGAAGGCTATGTCCCCGGAAAGCACATGATGGGAGGGCAATCTCAGCGACGTATAGACAGACTAATAGAGGAAGCTTACGACCACTTCTTGAAAGAGGTAGGAGAGAAAGTAGACACCTACTTCGTGCCCATAATTGAGGACAAGAAAATGCGTGCCATACTCCTTGGAGGTCCGGGTTATGCTAAAGAGGACTTCTACAAAGGTGACTACGTGGACTATAGGGTGAAAAAATTAATATTACAACCACTTTATGACCTTGCAGACCAGGGGGAAGTAGGACTTCGAGATATGGTAGTTAAGGCATCAGATATATTGAAAGAGCAAAAATACATAAAGGTCAATAATCTCATGGACGAGATAAAATACCACTTAGCAAAGGATGATGGGATGGTAATTTATGGAATAAATGAGATAAAGAAAGCTATAGAGCTGGGAGCTGTAGATTCTTTAATTGTATATGATGACCCCAATAATCAAGAGCTCCAAAGCTTGATCCAGAAAGCTGAAAGCTATGGAACGACGGTTTTCGTAGTAGGAAGCGAATTGCCTGACGCAGAATGGGTGGGGAAGACCTTTGGAGGCGCTGTAGGGAAACTAAGGTTCAAGTTAAATTAGTAGTAAAAATTCTTTTTGATGTATTCCACTTTCACTTTTCCCTTTTTTTGCTTTTATTCCTCATAATATATATATTATAACTTTCCTCTGTATCTCATCTCGTTCAAAACTTCCTCAAGAGGGATTGGAGGAATTGCGCCGTAACTATCAGCAAATTCCTTTTCTAATTCTGCAGGGTTCATCATCTTACCTTTCTCGTTTATTATTTTGCCCACCAGATTTATCATGTCTTCCCAATAGTTCCACGGATACATGAACCATGTCCACTCTTTCACTTCCTCGGCATAGAAGTCTGGAGTCGATTTAGAAGCAGTAACTATATGTTGCATTGTAGCAGTCTTGACCACGGAAGGGGAGAAATTCCTCATCACGAAATCCTTAGCTAGATCCATGCTGTCTCCTGTGTCTGTGATGTCGTCTATGACGAGGACGTTCTTTCCCTCTAGTGATAACGTGTAGCTGTATTTCACCTTAGCCTGAGGCGTGTGAGATGCTGTCTCCACCCAATGTTCAATCTTTATAGATAAAACGTCCATAACCCCTAAGACGTCAGCAACAATCCTTGCAGGAACTAGACCACCTCTAGCAACTGCCACTATTACGTCTACCTTATATCCCCTTTCTCTCACTTTCTTAGCCAAAGAAGTAGATAACTTAACTGCATAGTCCCACGTTACTACCTTGACGGGTATCTTCAAGACTATTACCATCACCTTAATCAGAAGGAAAGTTAAAAATCTTCTGACCGACGTCGTTCTTCACGAAACAAATTTTTTTATTGAATTTAAGAGAGTTAGCACGTGATAGAGCAGAAAGAGAGAGCCTCAATTGCGATAATAGGGGGCTCAGGGATTTATGATCTGTCTTACATAAGCGATGTGAAGGAAATTAAAGTGTATACGCCTTACGGTTCACCAAGCGATCTGATTTCAGTAGGTAAGATGGGGAACATTAAGGTCGCATTTCTTCCCCGACACGGCAAAAACCACAGAATTCCTCCACACATGATAAACTATAGGGCTAACATATGGGCGTTAAAGGAGCTAGGGGTCAAGTGGGTCATCTCTGTCTCAGCTGTAGGAAGCCTGAGAATGGACTACAAGCCAGGAGAATTCGTAGTTCCTGACCAATTCATAGACATGACAAAGAAGAGGGAATACACTTTCTTTGACGGCCCTGTTGTAGCCCACGTCTCCATGGCAGACCCTTTCTGTAACTCGCTGAGGGGAAAAATAATAGAGAAAGGTAAAAGTATAGGAATTAAAGTCCACGAGAAGGGAACATACATCTGCATAGAAGGGCCCAGGTTCTCAACTAGAGCTGAGAGCAAGGTCTGGAAGGATTCCTTTAAGGCAGACATAATAGGGATGACAGCAGTACCAGAGGTCAATCTAGCGTGCGAAGCCCAAATGTGTTACGCGACGCTGGCGATGATCACGGATTACGACGTGTTCGCTGACGTTCCGGTAACTGCAGAGGAAGTGACTGAGGTGATGAAGAAGAACACCGAGAACGCGAAAAAGTTAGTCATGGAAGTAATCAAGGACCTGCCCGAATCTCCTAGCAGGGAAGATTGTTCATGCTGCACTTCACTGGAGAACGCATTGTTGTAGAAAAGTTCGACATAGAGACAAAGCCGGACTACATAGTCTACGATGATGCTGGCTATCTCCCTGCTTCCACTTATGCCAGGGGACTTTCTTCTCTGCTTTTCTTTGCACCTAGGATATACACTATCCATGAGTTTATCTATACTATAGCACCTTACTGCGACCTTGGAAAGGTAATGGCTTTCGTCGGAGAAGAAGAGAACGTAGTAAGAATCACTGATACATTGAGATATACAGAAGCTAGTTTACATCTCTTCACACAAAAGCTTCCTCAGGGTTTGGAAAAGAAGGGAGGAGACGTCAGCGTTACATTATTCGATGGCAATAAATATGGATCAATCTCCCTAGCGTTCTCGATCCTAGCTTCGTTGTCAAGGTTTCAGAGAAATCCTAGAACTGAAAGAATTTTGGACCAGCTTTCAGATTTCTCAGACCTACAGTCGTGGTTAGACAGCCTAGGTCGCGGAATAGATCCTTCTAGATATCAGGTTATACTTTCACCAATTATGGAACCCGCGTCATTTCATCTTAAGAAAGCTGGTCTCAACGTAAAAACGATAGCGAACTATAATATATTAATTAACTCATTAATAATATATAATGGTTCTGACATGATGACTATGAGAAGAGTAATAACAATGACCTCAAGTAAAGGAGTAGAAGCTAAAGAAATTCTCCTAGATTCTGACCCACTGTTAGCTCCTTCCTATTTAACACTTAAAATGGGTGCTTGACATGTCCTTGCTAGAGTTCTGGGGGAAAACAAAGTCAGCGATAGACCTAATGATAGAGGACTTCCTGAAGGGAGTAAAGGAATGGGAAGTGCTTGACATGTCAAGCTATATCATGAAAGACGGAAAGAGGTTCAGAGGGACTCTAACTCTCTTCTTCACCGAAGCCCTAGGTGGTAACCTAGAATCAGCTTTGAAGGGGGCTGTTGCTACCGAAATACTTCACTCAGCGTCCCTAGCCTTAGACGACATAGTGGACTACGACGTGAGCAGAAGAGGAGACAAGTCAGCGTGGCTAGTTTACGGTAACAGAAAGGTGATATTCGTCACCAATTTCCTGATACCTACAGCATTAAACATGATCGCCAGCTATGGTGAAATAGCTCTAAACACCAGCATTAACCTATGGAAAGATACCGCAGTAGGTGCGTTAAAAGACCTTTACGGCAAAAGTGAAGAGTATGAACTAACAATTGATCTCAAAACAAGTAGTCTATTTAAATTATCTACATGCATAGCTTCGTTCGCGTCAAAGAGAGTAGACCTCTTAGACTATTTACTAGAAATGGGAAGACTGCTAGGAGTCATGTACCAGATCATAGACGACTACATAGACATCAGAACGGTTAAGCCAAATGAACTAGTAGGAAGCGCTAAACAACTTTACGACCTAACCGGAGATAAGGCAGAAGGATACGTAAAGACAAACTTCAGCAAGTATAAAGAAAGCTACTTAAACATCACTAAGTCTTTGCCTTTCATTCAGAAATTTAGAAACGATATAGAGCAAATGCCAGACTTCCTTGTAACGGGACTTCTCAACGAGGCTGGCATAGATAGTTTTTAAATTAATGAAATTATGCGGAAACACGGTGAAATAATATTAAAATTGCTGTCATTCACGAGTCGCAGAAAGTTACGGAGGCATCAAAGGAATTATTACAAGAGATAAAATTACAAGGACATTCAGCTTATTATGTTAGACCATCTAAGTTGAACGTAATACTAGGATCACAAGGCGAAGAGCTGAACTACGCTGGGAAGAAATTCACGCTGGACGGCGCACTGCTGAGAAATGTAGGAACAATAACGACTACAGAACAGCTAGTTAAAAGGTTCGACTCATTAAAAGTCCTGAAAAACGTTGGGACAGTTACGGTCAACTCTCCAGAGTCTATTTTACTTGCTAGAGATAAATTCGCCAGCCTACTAGAACTAGCAAAAAGTCACATCCCAATACCTGAAACTGCAATGGTGGAAGACCCTAGAGAAGCTATGATGCTGACTGAAAGGTGGGGAGAAGTGGTCATCAAACCGCTGATAGGAAGCCTAGGTCTTGGCTCTGTCAAAGTGAGCGACCCAGACATAGCGTATAGAGTATCGAAGTCAATTCTTTCAGTAAACCAGCCAGTATACGTACAGAAATATGTGAAGAAACCAGACAGGGACATAAGAGTCTTCGTAGTAGGAGACGAGGTGATAGGAAGCATTTTTAGGTTCTCCAACGGGAACTGGAAGACAAACGTAGCTCAAGGTGCAGTAGCACAGATGCTCACGATCTCGTCGGAGATAAAGGAAATCGGAATCAAGGTAGTTAATGCAATGAAGATGGACTACGCTGGAATAGACGTGGTAGAGGACACTGAGGACAAAAGCTACAAAGTATTAGAAGTCAATGCTTCTCCCTTATGGCACGGCTTCAAGACAGCCACTGGAATTAACCCTGCAAAATTTATAGTCAGACACATCTTAGAAAAGATTAAGAAATGAGGACTAACAAACCGACTGATAGGTGAGGATGAGCTCTCGCCCTGATCTGTTTAGAACTGAAAACAAATACTGTACTGAAATTTAAGAAGAGAAACAAAAAAATTCCATCATGAACGTCGATAACTTTATGCTGTCATAAAAATAAATGTCGATTCTCTCTCTAAAATAAATTCTGAAGTAACAAATTCAATCTAGTCTACGTTCCTTTTCTCCTTGAGGACTCTCAATACTATCATGGTATAGGTCGATGTAACTCCCTCCAAATTCCCGAGCTTATCTAGAACTTTGGCGAGTTCCTCCCTCGTCTCCACCCTAACTTTCAGCAACGCGTAATATTCCCCTGTGACGTCGTATATCTCGAATATCTCCTTTTGTTTTACCAGCTCTTCTATTACCTTCTCATATTGTTTGGGCTCCGCCTTTATCATGACGAAGGCAACTACGCTTAGCCCTATCTTGTCGAAATCTATATCGGTATAGAAACCCCTTATGACACCGTTCTCTTTTAACCTCTTTATCCTCATGTATATCGTGGCTTCGCTTAAGTTAAGCATCTTAGCTAGACGAGAAAAAGGAATTCGCGAGTCCTCTTGAAGTATGTTCAATATCCTCTTGTCTACATCGTCAAGATAGTATGAATTCAAAAGATTGTCCTCCCCAACAACTTTAGGAGGTCGAAGTTGTTAAAGTCACCTAAAGCTACTTTCAGTACTAACTTTGGATCTGACTTCATGAGTACTTTAGTCAGCCCTTGAAGCTTTTCTTTTCCTTTAGACTGTTCTACTATCTTGGCGTGTACCTTGAGGGTATTGTAAAGCTTAGATTTCTTAAATTCCTTAGAAAAGTCTTTGTCGTTCAACAAGGAGTCAGCTAAGATTTTAGCTGAGATAATAGAAGGCCTTATGCCTTCTCCCGTCAACGCGTAAACAGTACCTAGGGCTTCGCCTATATATTGTCCATTGAGCCTGTCCTCAACTATTCCAGTATCGGAGACCTTAGCTCCGTGGAAGAATAGCGTCTTACCTTTAACTAAGGGCTTAAGCCTCTCGCGGAGGAAGTTGACATCGGCGTAACCTCCTATGCCTATTTTTGCACCATCTCTGTCAGGAAATACCCACGCGTAACCCAAAAGATCGCTATAGAAGTAAAAATCAACAACTTCTGGATCCTGCTGGAAGTCGGTTACGTATTGAATTGCAGGGACAGTCCTATCCTTAGGTAAGGAGTAATGACCGCTTGCGAATACTACTTTATCAGCATGTATTTCCTCTGAACCGACGTAAGGTTTGCCTTCACGTAAGGAAACGTTGGACTTATACTTCACATCGAGCTTCGATGCCATGTCTCTAAGAAGCATGGGTTTATCTATGATATAACCTAACCTCTCCTCTCCTCTTATGTCGTGAACCACTTTCCCGTCTAGAAAAATCCTGAAACCCTTTATTTCGCTTACAATGTGCTCCCTCTTCAGAGGGACTATGTCCTCTACTCCGTTCATGAGACCCCATGCACAAGGCTTGTATCCAACGTTGTCTAAACCTTCGTAGACAGTGACTTCATAATTTCTTCTTCCCTTCATTATCCATGCCAGAGAGAGCCCAGCAGGACCTCCTCCCACTACCGCTATGTCCATTGTATCAACCTCTCACTTTCTAAAATACATCATAGCTAAAATTCCCATTATTAGAAAGCCTGAATAAACTACTATAAGTTCGTAGAAGTTACCCATGAACCTACCTATGATCCCTCCTATAAAGACAAACAAGAGCAAAGTTAAGAATCCATTTCCCGTGGACAGTATTCTCCCAGCGCTAACTGGTAAAATATTCCTCAAGAACTTCAGGGAGAATATCAACGATATTATGAAAGGAATTGAATCCACCAATGCAATTGCGGCGAAGTACCTAGGGGCTGTTGGGAGGATTAAGAAAACTCCAAGACCGGCACCCAAAGCCAAAACCCCTGAAAAGTAGAGGCTGGTAATTGAAGCTTTGTACCCAGTCCAAGGTCTCTCGCTGTTAAGGAAGTATCCAACTATGACTAAACCTATCACAGACCCCGCGATGAAAGCAGGCAAGCTGTGCACGAAACCAGGGACAGCAGTAAGAAGAATTACTACTACCGATATTGTGAGGATTGTTGAGTCCTTCATGTTCGAAGGAAGTTGTAAGTTAAAAATAAAAAATATATCTGTGAGAGAAGAGAGTGTGCTATCTTCTGTTCCAGTGATTGTTTTACATGGTGGTGCAGGATACTGGGAAGGTAAAAATCTAGATAATGTTACCTCTACATTGAGGGAAGCCTCTAGGAGAGGTTTCGAGGAGTTTCGCAGGGGGTCTTCTATAGAGGCTGTAGTTGAGGCAATATCGTTCATGGAAGACTCAGGGGTCTTTGACGCAGGGAAGGGAAGCGTTAGGAACAGCGAAGGTAAGGTAGAGATGGACGCTGGAATCATGGACGGAAAAACACTTTCCGCAGGATCGGTAGTCCTAGTGAAAGCAGGTAACCCTATAAGGAAGGCTTTACAGGTGATGAAGAGAGGTAAACATGTCATAGTAGCAGAGAGTGAAGGCAATTCAATGCCCACGTTAAACTCGGGCAACAGTGGAGATACCGTAGGCGCAGTAGCGCTAGATCTCGAGGGTAGAATTGTCGCAGGCACAAGCACCGGAGGCATAGCAGGGAAGGATCCAGGAAGGATAGGGGACTCTCCAATACCCGGAGCCGGGTTCTACGCCACGGAGAGAGTGGGTGTTTCATCGACTGGAATAGGCGAAGTCATACTGAAGATGCTTCCAGCAAAGGAAATAGACACATTGGTTTCCATAGGGATCCTCTTAGATGACGCTTTAAATTCCGTGGTAAACAAGGTAAGTCACGTATTCGGTAAAGGAAATATAGGAATAATAGGAGTAAGTAAATATGGTGAGGTTTCTGCTCATTTCAACACTAAAGGAATGCCAAGATGTTATCAAAATAAAGAGAAAATTCAATGTCTGGTATTTGGTGGGGATTTCTCATGAAGACTCTAGTTTTGAGTAACATAAGGTTCCCGGAGCCTCACATAGAGAGTACCTTGTCAACCATAATAAAGAAGGAAGAACCAGAGACCATAGTCCTTGACGGAGATACTACGCAGTGTTATTGGGATTACGAGTGTCCAAGGGTAATAGACGTGCTTTACGTAATAAGGAGCATAGCCCCATGGGCACAAGTGGTCTACGTACAAGGTGACATGGATCCACACGCGGTGAAGTGTATTACAGCGGAGCCTAGATATAGGGAGGAGATAATAGGAACAACCATGTATATAACGGAGGCAGCATCAGTGAAGTATTATATCCTTCATGGCCATCAGGGAGATCTGGACCAGCTGAGAAGAAGCATAGGCGCAGGGCCGTGGGACTGGGTAGTACTAGGACAGCCAAAGAGGTTGGAAGTAGATAAATTGGCCCGGGTCATCTATGTAGGGGGCATCACCAGGGAATATCCCCCCGAGAGTAGAGGGTACCTAGTCCTCACTGATTCGTCCCACTATATAAGGAGCCTCAAGGCATGATAAGGCAAAAAATTATTTTAAATAAATTGTACCTTAATTCTTTTGTATGTCAGTAACCTATAGGCCTATCATTGTAATCTCGTCAACCAGACAAGATAAGATTCCGGACTTGATCAAAGACGTCTTCAGAAGCTCTAGGGCGAGCAGTGGAAAGAAGGTATACCTACATTACATCACTGATATGCCGTTCCACGAGTTCACTTCTTACGCTAGAGAGCCACTCCTTGACAACATAGACCTTGGAGTTGAGATATATACATGGAAAGAAAGCGAAATAGAAGAAATGTTCAAAGTAATTAACGAGGAATTTTCAGATAATGTAGGAATAATATTCTACTGTGATGAGGACAAAAAGACGCTTATCAAAAAAATTTCTCAGTCTTTGCCTAATTCCTTCAAAGTTAACTTGGTTAAGGATATGTGTAAGTAGTTTTATAGCTACTGCAGGTTACTAGATAGATAGATAGTCTTGAAGGACTTGAAATATGACGTTCTTATTATTGGGGGTGGAATAGCAGGCTCTTCAACTGCTTGGCACTTGGCAGGGAAGGGAATAAAGATTCTGTTAATTGATAGCAAGCCTTGGAATAGAATTGGGGACAAGCCTTGTGGAGATGCGGTGAGCAAAGAACACTTCGACAATCTAGGTCTGCCTTATCCTGAGGGTAACCAGCTTGAGGGAAAGATAGAGGGCATAAAGCTTTACAGCCCCGACATGAAGACGGAGTGGACAGTGAAAGGGGAAGGGTTCGAGCTTAACGCTCCTGCTTACACTCAACGCTTACTAAAGGAGGCAGAGAACAGAGGAGTAGAAGTCATGGATAGCACTACCTCAATGAAGCCTTTAGTTGAAGGTGGCAAGGTAGTAGGCTCTATAATTTATAACAGAAGGAATAACGAGACCTTGGAAGTGAGGGCTAACGTAACCGTGGACGCAACCGGGTACTCAATGAGCTTCAGAAGCAAGCTTCCTCAGCCTTTGCCGGTTACTGAGTCGCTTGACGATAGGGACACTGACGTAGCTTATAGGGAAGTGCTTTACACTAAGGACGAAATTGAGGACTACAAGTACCTCAAGATATTCGTATCCCAGAAGGCATCCCCAGGGGGATATTGGTGGTACTTCCCTAAGGGTTCTGAAAAAGTAAACGTGGGACTTGGGATACAAGGCGGCATGGGATATCCCAGCATCCACGAGTTCTACCATAAGTACCTCGACACTTACGCTCCTGACGTAGATAAGAATAGGCTGGTAGTTAAAGGAGGAGCTTTAGTACCGACTAGAAGGCCTCTGGCTAGCATAGTGTGGGACGGGATAGCGGTCATAGGGGACTCCGCCTTCACGGTCAACCCAGTACACGGTGGGGGTAAAGGCTCAGCCATGATCTCCGGCTTCTGCGTTGCAAGGTCCATAATGAACGCAGTGGAGAAAGGTGACTACTCTAAGGAATCAATGTGGGACGCGAATATGTGCTATATAGAGAGATACGGTGCCAAACAAGCAAGCCTAGACCTTTTCAGGCGCTTCCTGCAGAGGTTGTCAGACGACGATATAGACTACGGAATGAGAAAGAAGGTAATTAAGGAGGACGATTTACTTGTTGCAAGCGAAAAGGGAGACCTTCAACTCTCAGTAGCTGAGAAAGCAACTAGAGTGATAGCGGGACTAGGAAGGCCTTCTCTACTGATGAAGCTCAAGACCATAGCCGAATACATGAAGAAAATAAAGGAGCACTACGCTGAATACCCGAACAGCCCTGAAGACTTGATGAAGTGGAAGTCAGTTACGGACAGCATGATTCTAGAATTTAATAAAAACATTTGAGAAGAGGAAGAAGACCAGGAACACTGAATAAGGTATAACTAAAGGTACCCAGAACGTTTTTGATGCGTACCTTCCGACCTTCTCTAAGCCTTCTAACATTGAAGATATAACCTTGCCTACTGTTTTGGCCCTAGTTTTGACCACAGTATAATATATCTCGTCCACCTCCTTCATGGAGCTTATGGACTTCTCTATGTGTTCTCTTACCAAGTGCTCCAACCCCTTACAAGGCCTTGCGGGTAAGTAAGTAGTTAGCATAGAAGAGCCTGCACATGAATGATCATCAGGGGTTACCATAATTGTCCTATCTACAAGTCCATCTCCTGACCTCACTACACATTCCCTAGTCTCATGTTCAGCGTTGTTAGCGTAGAAATACACTATTGCTACCTTCCTTTCCCCGTCTCCTATTACGATAACTCTAAACCGCTTGTTGCAATACCCCTCACATTCAAAAGGTAGCTTCCCTTCACTATACCCTAAATAGAGCTTCTTTTCAATTCCTTTGCTTGTATAACCGAGAAAATTCCTCAGTTCATTTATCTCAACTTTATCGAAGCCCCTTGTAAGGAAAGTGTTATGAGTGTCAATGACGAAGCTGTTGTTTTTCATTATGACGTCCCACAGATCTCCTGGAAGGTCGTCTATCCCGTAAGTGGGCCTTTCTAATAATGAGATCGAGAAATCCGAAAAACGTAGCGTGGTAACGTCGAAGTTTGACACTCTATTGAACTCTATACCTGCGAAAGCAGACTTGCGCCAATCATTTTGCTTATATTTCACCTTTTCCTCTATTAATTTCACTACTCTGTCTGTTTCCTTGGATGTAGCCAAGTTTATCTCGTGGCTTCCCGGCCCGTGGAATACTATGGCATCTTTAACTACGCTCTCCACCTTGTAAGGTAACCTAGCACTCCCTTGGCTTCCAAAGATGCCGAAATGGATTTGAGGGAGAACAAAGAACTTATCTCCTACTTTTACTAGCGCTATATTTATTTCTTTTTCTTCTCCAATTTTATCAAATAAATTATCTAAAGGCACTGAGTCCTTCTCCATTATTGCCTTCATGAAAGGTCTCAAGATGGTAAACGAGGTGATCCCTACAATTTTCTTCCCTTTTCTGTTTATGTTCCATAGGTAGGCGTAATAAAGCAACGATACAGCTACAACATAAATTAAATAGATTAACAAATCTCTAGGGAAGAAAACTATAGGCAGAAGTGAAATTAAAAGGCTAATCAGCAATGACCTCTTCTCTCCGTATTTGACGAACATTGAAAAGGAGAGGATGGGTAAGGAAAAGCCGAAGGCGAAGAACGATATCGAAAAAAAGGACAAAAGGAGATATGGTATGCCCGTAATATCACCTAAGAATAGAGCTGTCTTCATGCTCTTCAAGAAAAATAAAGATATTACGAAAAAGTACAAAAGGAAGGCGTAAAGCATTGATACTAAACTAGCCTCTAAAGACCTTCCGAAAATCAGAGCGTACTCGAAGATGCTGAAAAGTGCCACCTTTTTAATGTCGGGCAAGCCTTTCAACTTAGAATAGTAGTGTCTAGTAAGTTCTTCAGAGTTCACGATATACAGCATTTAGTGGGGTGAAAAAAATCTTCCTAGACAAAAATAAGCTCAAAGAGTGTTTAGGGGCAGAAAAGGTAATAGAAAATGATCTCGGTAATTGTGAATTATATGTTATAAAATTTCACCAAGATGAAGATTATCTCGTTTTCGTCTTTCAAGGAAGAAACGCAACATACTTCAAGGTAATGAGACCTTTTGTAGGCAGGTGGAGCTGCGACGAGGCAATTTACCACCCAGAAGGCCTTTTCGGCTTCATGAACGAAAATCTAGAGCTGAAGGTAAAGGAAAAATTGAAGAGGTTATACGACAATGGACATAGAGAAATATGAGCTAATAGTCAGCGACGTTGATGGAGTTCTCCTGATGGAAGGTGAGCCTATCTGGGAGAACGTAAAGGCAATAAGGGAGTTGATCTCAAGAGGGAAAAAAATAGCTCTGATAAGTAACAACTCAGGATTCAACAGAGTACTCTTGTCCAGACAGCTCTCTTACCTAGGAATCAAAGTTGAGCCGTCCATGATAATTACGAGCGCAGTCTCAGCCGCGATGTACCTTAAGGAGAGGAAGGACGTCCACACGATCTTCGTGGTTGGAGAGGAAGGACTTTCAGATGAACTTAGGGGATACGGTTTCCGAATCTTAACCATGAACGAGGCAGAAGCTGAGCTCCCAGACAGCGTAGTGATAGGCTTGGATAGGCTCAGCACCTACGATAAGCTCTCCCTTGCAATGAGATGCGTAAGCAGAGGTTCTCTTTTTATCGCGACCAACATGGATAGGCTCTGGCCTTCAAAGGAAGGGCTCAAACTTGGAGCCGGTTCCCTGGTTAGAGCGATATCATTCTCCTTAGGTAGGGATCCAGATTTCGTAGCTGGAAAGCCTAATCCTTGGATGCTAGAGATGGCAATGGAAAGGGCAAACGTCAAGGACAAGAACAAGGTAATAGTCATAGGTGATCAGCTGGAGACCGATATCAAGATGGGCAACGACAAGGAAATAGACACTGTCCTTACGCTCACGGGGATATCCACAATAGAGGAGGTGAAAAGGAACGTGATAAAACCGACTTATACTGTGAATAATCTTCTTGATCTACTATAACCTTACTAATGTTTTTAAACATCTTTCCGTAACTGTTGTATGAAATGGAGAAACTCTCTTATGACGCAATAGTTTTAGGGGCTGGGCTATCAGGCTTGATGGCAGCACATGAGATAGGGAAGGAAGGTTTCAAAGTGGCGATCATCTCAAAGGTTTTCCCGACCAGGTCTCACTCCTCTTCAGCTGAAGGTGGAATCGCAGCTTACATACCCGAGAATTCAGATCCTAACGACAATCCAGACTACATGACTTATGACACCGTAAAAGGAGGAGACTACTTAGTGGACCAAGACGCTGCTGAGCTCCTCTCAATGAAATCAGGAGAAATTGCTACAGTCATGGAAAGGTGGGGCACTCTATTCAATAGACAACCAGACGGGAGAATAGCAATAAGGTACTTTGGAGGACAGACTTATCCCAGAACAAGGTTCGTCGGAGATAAGACAGGAATGGCTTTGCTCCACACCATATACGAAAGAACCTCTGGTCTGGACGTGGATTTCTATAGCGAATGGTTCGCCCTAGATTTGGTCAGAGACCAAGAACGCGTAAAGGGAGTTGTTGCAATGGAGATGAAAAGCATGATGCCTGTCTTCTTTGAGGCTAGAGCTGTAGTTATGGCCACAGGAGGAATGGGAATGCTGTATAGACATTCCACTAACAGCTACATAAATACTGGAGACGGATACGCTATGGCTCTGAGGGCAGGAGTCGCGCTTAAAGATCCCGAATTCGTCCAATTCCACCCCACGGCCCTCTATCCGTCTGACATCCTGATAAGTGAGGCTGCAAGAGGAGAAGGCGCTGTCTTAATAAACAACAAAGGAGAAAGGTTCATGAAGAGATATGCGCCAAATAAGCTGGACTTGGCTCCAAGGGATATAGCATCAAGGTCAATATTGACGGAAGTGAAAGAAGGAAGAGGATTCCCGGGCGGTTTCGTGGGATTGGACTTAACCCATCTTGGACCAGACTACATAAAAGAGAGGCTGGCTTTAGCTTATGAGGCTGCTAAGAGCTTTTCAGGGATAGATGCTACGGTAGAGCCAATACCAGTTAGACCAGCACAGCACTATTACATGGGAGGAATAGACGTCGACATCACTGGGACTAACCATGACCTTAGGGGTCTGTTTGCTGCAGGCGAAGCCGCATGCGTCTCAGTTCATGGCGCAAATAGATTAGGATCTAACTCACTTCTCGAAACGTTAGTGTTCGGTAGAGAGACAGGCAGAACAGTGGCTGATTACCTCAAGTCTACCGACAAGCCTTCAAGTTCGGTAGAGAACGCAGAACTGGAGAAGATGTTAGACGAAGCATACTTGTTCGTTAAAAGCGAGAGCGGAGTACACTTCGGAGAGGTTCAGAACAAGCTCAGGGACGTCATGTGGGAGAAAGTGGGCGTCTTCAGGGAAGAAAAAGGAATGCAGGAAGCAGTGAAAGAAGTGAAGGAATTGAGACAGCAAGTCACGAAAATGTATGTTAACGATAAGAGCAAGGTATACAACACTGAGTTCTTCAATGCTTTAGAACTGAGAAATATGATGGACTTAGCGATAGTGATATCATCATCGGCTTTAAACAGAAAGGAATCTAGGGGAGCGCACTATAGGCTTGATTACACTCAGAGAGACGACGAAAACTGGTTGAAACATACCATCTCATATCTCAGAGGAAACACAGTAGAAATAGGCTATAAACCAGTTAAAATGACCAAATGGAAGCCAGAACCCAGAGTCTACTAGGTGATGCAAATGGCAGAAGTTAAACAAATAGAAGGGAAAAACGTCGAGATGAATTCTCAACCTAAATCTTCAGCTATAAAGAACGAGGAAAAGGAAATAGTGGTGAAGGTAAAGAGGTTCTCCCCAGATAAAGGAGAGTGGTGGCAAGAGTACAAGCTGAAGGTAGACAGATTCACTCAGATGACAGAAGTGCTCAGGAGAATAAAGACAGAACAGGATCCGTCCCTCTCATATAGGGCTGCTTGCCATATGGCTGTTTGCGGTAGCTGTGGAATGAAGATAAACGGCGCTCCTAGGTTGGCTTGTAAAACTCTAGCTTTAGAACTAACCAAAGAATACGGCTCAGACGAAATTACCTTGGAACCAATGGATCTCTATCCCAGAGTAAAGGATCTGGTAGTAGATCTGGAGGACTTTTACCAGAGGATGTATAAGGTAAAACCCAGACTTTACCCATCTGAAGAAGTGCTTGAAGGAAAAGCTGAACATAGACTTGTACCGGAGGACCAAAGGGAGCTATGGAAGTTCGCCCAATGTATATGGTGTGGTTTATGCGTTTCCTCCTGCCCATCGGTAAGGAACGACCCAGAATTCCTAGGCCCAGCTGCCCACGCTAAAGGGTACAGATTCTTGGCTGATCCTCGTGATACTATAACAGAAGAGAGGATGAATATACTGGTCGATAGCTCATGGCGTTGCACTTACTGTTATCAATGCTTCAACGTATGCCCAAGGGATATAGAACCGGTGACCACGATAAAGAAGACCAGGGCGTGGAGCGGAAAAATGAAGGACAAGACTAAGGTTATAGAGACCGGTGAAAAACACGTGAATGCTATAGCTGACACGATAAGGAAATCGGGGAAGCTATTGGAAGCAGAGGTTTACCTTAGAACTTACGGTTTAGCGCAAGCAATGTCTGATATGCTGTTCATGCTAAAGAGCGGAAGGATGAAGTATGCATTAATCAAGGAAGTTCCTGTCAAAGGCTTAAATGATATAGAAAAAGTAATGAATGGTGGCGAACAATGAAAGTAGCTTACTACCCTGGCTGTGCAACTCACGGTCTCTCAAAGGACGTCGATATAGCGACCAAGAAAGTAGCTGAGGTCTTAGGACTGGAGCTGGTGGAGGTAGAGGACTGGAACTGCTGTGGTGGAGGGTTCCTAGACGAGAAAGATGAGGATGCACATGTAGCACTCAACTTGAGAAACCTCTCCAACGTAGAAAAGATGGGGCTAGATAAGATGGTAACGCCGTGTAGCGTTTGTTTAGGTAGTCATAGACTAGCCACTTACAAGTATAACGAGAATAAAGACCTCAGAAAAAGAGTGGACAAGAGAATTAGCGGAACCACTATAAAATATGAGAACAAGGCTACAGCAGAACACCTAGTTTGGGTTTTGGTAAGGGACGTAGGACTGGAAAACATAAAGAAGCACGTCAAGAAGAATCTAAACGGGCTGAAAGTGGGAGCTTACTACGGTTGCCAAATGCTTAGACCTGAGCAGATCATGGGGTTCGAACTCTCGTTCAAACCGCATTCCCTTCAGGATTTAATATCAGTCACTGGAGCCACGCCTGTGATGTTCCCTATGGCAACTGCGTGCTGTGGTTTCCCGCTGATGGGGAGCAACCCTAAGGGAGGTCTGAAGCTTGCATTCAATGTTCTAAACTCTGCTAAGAGCAGTGGAGCTGATATCATGATACACCCATGTTCGTTGTGTCACCTGCAACTCGATACCCTCCAAGATAAGGTGAAAAGCGAGTTCAACGTTGGCTGGACTCTCCCAGCCATTTATATAACCCAGCTCTTAGGGCTGTCCTTTGGACTCTCCCCTGAAGAACTGGGTCTAGGTAACTATGCTAAGGAAATTCTAAAGCAGAAAGGTGTAATCCAATGAACATAGACGGAATAGCCCAAGCTATCTCATCGGTTGGAGGCCAACTAAAGGGATGGAAAGAAGTCTCCGAGAGACCTGGAAAGGCCCCATTCGCTAAAGAGAGTGAATACGAGATACCTAACTTGATCACAGGAAAGGTGCATTTAAGGAACAACGGAGATCTATACGTCTTCGTGGTCTCAAAAGACGTGTTTAACTGGAAAAACAGAGTTAAGGATTTGAAATTGAAGGGAGATGTTGTAGACGCAGCCGGAGGAATGATATGGATAAGCGAGACCAACGAAAAGAATCTCCTCGATGATCTCAAATATCTTCGAAGCTTTCTAGAGAATCTAAAGGCAGCTGCACAACAAAAACATTGAGGCTTTTCACTATTTTACCATGAATTTTGTGAGTTTCTGATGTTTTGCTTTTATAGATAACATTTTTTCTAGCTTCTCTAGAAAAGTGAAGATTAATAAACCTAAATTCTTTTTATGTAAATTATCTAAAAATAGAGCTCTTATGCGAAAAAGAGATTCTGCAAATGTACCATACATAGGCTATACTGCAACCTTAAGAAGATTTTTTCAATCTATTCATGACAAACTAAGAAAACGAGGCCTCAACCTCATTCCCCCGTGTGACTCACGGGCGTTAGTTGAGTATAGCCGTCGCCAACTATACTATATATTTCGCCCTTTAATAAGGATGACTAAGCCTCCACAACCCTTAGAAGGTCGTCGTGATCGAGTTTATATGTGGCCAGATAAGTGTCTGCAACTCTCCTCAAATCTGCATTATCCCCTCTTATCATTACGGCTACCAGAGTCGAATTTGAGTCTCTGAGCGATCTCCTCACAGTGGTTTCCGCTATCTTGTCCTCTCCGTCCGTGAGAAGGATTATCTCGCTAACTCCCTTTACATGTCCTTCCTTTATGTCCTCACATGCAGATATGACAGACCTGCTTATGTCTGTACCACCTCCTCCCCTGATCTTTCCTATATATTCAATCATCTTGATCACGTCCTTACTTTTAGCGTTGCGCATAACCTTTATGAGGGGATAAGGTATATTGTCGAAGAACCTGAGGTAAAAGTCCCTATTTTCCCTTCTTGCCCTACTGTAGAGGGCTAGAGCAACGGCCTTAGCCCATATTATCTTCTCTCCGTCCATGCTTCCGCTTTTATCTAGGAGCAGGTATATAGGACCTACGCTCTCTTTAACTTGTTTCTGGTATAGAAGAACCTGACCTTCAGCTAATTTCAGGTAAAAAAGTTCGTCAGGAAGTGCAAGTTCAGATGATACGATCCTTTCTATGTCGCTTCCCTCCTCGTAGCCGTATAGCTCTCCTCTTGAGTATCTAGACGTTTTCTTCTTTGAAATCGAGCCTAGCTTTGGCAAGCCGCTCAGGAACTCCAGTATTTTCCTTATTTCTGTATTTCTGGAAAGCCTGAGAACTTCGTGTATTTCTCCCTCAAAGTTTAGCATGCTACCTGTTCCAGCACCGTTTCCTCCAACTATCTTCTGCATGTTTTTAACTGCATTTGCATCTTCCATAGCTTTAGACATTGCTTTCTCATGAGCTTGCTTCAACATTTTCTCAAGATTTTGTTGGCTATTCTTATCTCTAGATCTCTGCTCTCTTCCTTGCCCTGAAGAGGTGTTCTTCATCAGTCCGTTAAGTATCTGGTCTGCAGCGTCCCTCTCCTCTTGAGATTGTGAGGTTCGCTTTATCTTTTCTAGCTCTTCAATCAGGTGCTGCATATAGCTCACAGTTAGAGCCACGCTCACGGCTGAATTGGCAATTGAGTATTCCCTGTTCTTAATGACGAGATCGGAAGAGACTATAGAGTTAAGGAGAGAATACACTATTTTCTTATCGTCAGAGACGTCTGCCTTAGTAGACATCAGAGGCAATGGAAGATAATGTATGTAGAAGGTATCTATCAGGAAATTAGGTTCCAGCTGAAGCTCTCTACCTGAAACCTTCTTTAGGGTATAAAGAATTCTCTCTCCCCTGAACTTGACTATGGGATCCTCATAATCTACTCCCCTTAACATCCCATCGCTCATGGATATATCCCCAGCTTATGAGCTACCTTCTCCATGAGTCTGTCAATCTCGTCTAAAACCTCCTTGGAGAAGGATTCAACTTTTTCATCTCCACTTTCCTTACCTAAGGCCACTATTCTATCCCTAGTTGCCTTCAAGGTTCTTATTAACTCAACTAATCTAGGATCAGTTTCATTTGCAGCGTCGACATATTTTGCAGCCTCCTTTATGTTGTTATATATCTCATTGAGCTCTTTCATATACTTGATTGGAGTCTTAAGTTCCTCCGACAGCAGTGCGGAAACCTTCTCAAAGTCGTCTAATTCCCTAGGCGCTATATACTTCAATACTATAAGGTCCTCCTCGTTTGCCTTCAACCTCCCGTTCAGTATTGAATGAGCTGAAACTACCTTGAGGACTTTCCCTTTCCTTCTATCCGTCAGATGAATTCCTTTTTCTTCCAACATAGCATATATTTTCAATAATTTACTCTTTACTCCTGACAAATCTACCTGAGATAAATAAGAATAAAGTTTATCCAGATGTTCTATTGACATCACGGGCTCATTTACTGCCCACTTCGATGTGAACTCTATTTCCCATGCTGAGTCTACTAATTGTCTCCACATGTCCTCTCCTATAGGCTTCGCGTAATGCCTTAGGAGCAATCTATCGTATAAGGCATCTAACTCTGGTTCGTCTGGTATCCTATTGCTGGCACTTATCAGCGTCCTTAAAGGAACTTTTATTACGTTATAACCGTCGTAAATTACCCTTTCGTTCAAAAGGGACAACAACGCATTAAGGATAGCAGAGTTTGCGTTAAAAATCTCGTCTAGAAAAGCCACTTCGCTCTCTGGAAGTCTGTCCTTCGTTATCCTTCTATAGACGCCTTCCTTTAACGAGTTTATGTCCAAAGCGCCAAAGAGTTCAGCTGGCTCCGTGTATTTAGTTAACAAATACATGAAAAACTTTGCGTTCATCAACTCTGCTGCCCTCCTAGCTAAAGCAGATTTAGCTGTTCCAGGTTCACCTATTAGTATTACATGTTCCTTGGTTAACAGAGCCAATGTGAGGACTCTTGCTTCCTCCTCTCTACCAACGAAAGGCGTCATTAAGGATTCCATAAACTTTTTAGGAAGATCTAGAAAGTCTTTCTCGCTCATTTCTGTCCCTTCTAATCTCTCATTAACGGCTTATAAACAAAAATTAAGAACCAAAGGTATCTTTTTAGTACGAAATGAAATTATTTAGATAAATTAAACTTTTCGCTCTTTAATTAAATTACTTGACATTTTTGTGTTGAATCCAACCTCCGTTTAGTCTGATAACCTTGGTATTTTAATACAGTATCTAAAAATAATAACATATGACATTAATATCTTAGAATAAAACAGAAACTTTAGCCCAAAACAGTTGCTAGTTCTTTAAAACAAACTTTTTAAACGTGGAAGAGGAGGTAAATTAAATAAATCGTAAGAGTCGAGTAATATGGTAGAAAAAATAGGTAATTTAAAACCTGGTATGGAAAACATTTCTGTAGTTGTAAGGGTTCTTCAGGTTTCTGAGCCCAAGGACATTCAAACTAAGAATGGCCCAAGGACTATAAGTGAAGTAATGGTAGGAGACGAGACTGGCAGAGCTAAGCTCACAGTGTGGGGAAAACAAGATGAAACATTGAAGGAAGGCTCAATAGTAAAAATCGATAACGTCTGGACAACAGCCTTCAGAGGTCAAGTTCAGCTAAATGCTGGAAGTAAATCCACTTTCTCAGAGTCAGACGAGCAGATACCTGATGTCTCTGACATTCCTGAAACAGTTCCCGAAGCACCTCAAGACTATTCTCCACCAAGGCGCAATTTCAATAGAGGAGGAAGGAGGTTCGGAAGTGGAGGATATAGACAAGGAGGTTTCAATAACTATGGAGGAAGGAGAGGAAGAGGAGAAGAAGAGGAAGACGAGTGATGGAATTTAACGAAATGAAAGAGAAGAAGCCGAGCAAGAAAGGAGAATTTCTAGACATGGCAGAAGACGGACAGAATTTCATAATAAAGCTCTCCGATGATAAAGTCTTCGAAGTTCATCCCGTAGCTTATTACGTTTGGTCGTTATGCGACGGAAACACAAGCGTTGAGACTATAGTGGATAGGATAGAAGAAGAGATAAAGAAAGAACCTGAGGGAAGCCAGTCTGAAATTACAAAGGATCAATTGATTGAACCTGTAGTCACAATATTAAATGAGCTCGAGAAAGCCTCTCTAATTATGTTTTAAAATGTTTTTAGCAGATTTAAACTCATGAGGTCAATTCTGAACGATTCTTCCTTAATTTCACAGCTTGACGCTATAGATAAACTATCCTCAGTTTTAAGGCCATTAAGGGAAACTGAAGTAGGACTTGCCTCTTCCCTAGGCAAAATTTCCTCAAGGGATGTTTTTTCTCCAATTGATCTCCCTTCCTTTTCTAGATCCACTGTTGACGGTTACGCTGTGAGAAGTTCCTGTACGCCTGGTAGCTTCTCCTTAAAGGAAAAAGTGAATATCGGAGAAAAACCTCAAGCTAAAGTTGAGAGTTGTGAAGAAGCAATCGAAGTCGATACCGGTTCCGTCGTACCCGAAGGCGCAGACGCTGTAGTAAAGGTAGAGGATACACGAAGTGAAGGGGAAAGGATTACAGTACCATTTAAGGTGGAATTCGGATCAAACGTAGGCTGGATAGGGAGTGACCTACCTGCAGGAATTAAGGTACTGAGAACCAATTCCATTATCACTCCAGAAATTATAGGCTTACTCTCAGCCACTGGATTGACTAAGGTACATGTTTATTCGAACCCAAAGGCTTTCATCGTAAGCACTGGAAATGAACTTGTAAGTCCCGGGGAAAAGATAGAAGAAGGTAAGGTATATGAGTCCAACCTTTTCTATCTTGAGTCGGCGTTGATGGAAGACGGAATAGAAGTGGTAGGGACCAGACGGGTGAAAGACGATTACGATGCCATAAAAGGTGCGATCCTGGAAGGAGTTAATAATGCCGATATTGTGATCACCACTGGAGGAACCAGCGCAGGAGAAAGGGACTACGTTTACAGAGTAGTGACTGAGTTAGGTGAAATGGTATTCCACGGGATTAAGTTCAAGCCCGGAAAACCGACTTTCGTTGGAATAATAAATGAAGTTCCGATAATAGGTCTCCCTGGAAACATGGTCTCCGCAATAATGGTTTATAGGAAAATAGTTAGACCCTCACTTGAAAGAAGGCTCAAGATAAAGGTAAGAGAGAGGTTCACAGTTAAAGCTAAGTCCCTGCTAGAGATAAAGGCTGACAAAAAGAGGTTCACTTACATACCAGTCCTCCTTTTCAAGAAAGGCACTGAGGAATATTATGCATTGCCTTTGAAATTTGACAGCTACATGATAGGAACCTTCTCCATGGCTAATGGCTATGTAGGAATCAGTGAAGGGACTATAGTAAACGAGGGAGGCGAAGTCACGGTAGAAGTGACTAATCCTCCAGAAGAAGGAATAATAGTAGGGGAGGAGGACCCATCGGTTCCCTCTACAGGAGNNTACTATCCTCTTGGAAGCCTGCCCGCCATGAAGATGCTGGAAAAGAGGATCGGCGATGTGTTAATAATAAGCTCCCTGAGCAAGGTACCGGAGGACTTTGATCTAGAGATAAAGAGGAACATACTGACAAACGGACACGGCGCAGAAATAGGCTACGATGATTGGGTATCCCTTTCGAAGTATGTCGAAAATCCATCAGTCAAACTGAGGTATAGGTCATTAGCTTCGCGGTTTCTGGGCAGGGCTAAAGTGACGGGGGCATCTCCTTACGTACAATCAGGGGACGTAGTAGACACGGAATCCCTTTTTGTCATAGCAATAAGTGAGCTCGGAAAAAGGATGATAAAGTCATTCAAGGTGGACAAGAGCACTTAAATTACTGGTAACATGTACTCTTTCGTGGACTGCAGGAAATCCTTTGCGTTTTCGAGCTCGGCAAACTTGGGGTCTGGATTCGACATACTTTCAGTTGCTCACGACGCTTTCTTTGATGAAGTAGAAGCTTGCATATCCTCAGATGGAGTCAAAGTTAGCATGGTAGGAAATCATGAGACGATACCAGAGGATCCCTTGAGGAACTCTGCAGGCTTTGCGATAGTCTCACTCATGAAGGACTACGGGATTAAAGAAGGGATAACTTTGAAAATCAGGAAAGGTGTACCGGCAGGGCTGGGGCTAGGGAGTAGCGGAGCCTCTGCTGCTGCAGCAGTTGCGTCTGTTAATTCCTTACTTTCTCTGGATTTAACTAAGGACTCCATGGTTAAGTACTCTATGTTGGGAGAAGGTGCAGTCGCTGGCTCCCCTCACCCAGATAATGTAGCCGCAAGCATATTCGGAGGTTTCGTTGCAGTTCTCGGGGAGAGAACTGTAAACCTTAAGGTAAACTACAGTGACCTGAAGTTCATCCTTTTTATTCCGTCTGTTGCATCAAACGACAAGACTAAAAAAGCAAGGGAACTCGTCCCCAAGATGGTAGAAACTGCAAGCTACGTAAAGAACATGAGGTATGGATTTTCCCTTGTCCTAGGGCTAGAGAGGGGAGACAGAGACCTCATTAGACAAGGTTTGAACGATGAAATAGTAGAAAAAGCTAGACTTCCGATGTTTCCATATTACCCTAAGCTAAAGGAGATCGCGTTATCTGGGAATGCGATAGGATCATGTGTAAGCGGAGCAGGGCCTTCCATAATTGTCTTCACAGATGGCGAAACTGACGTAAATCTAATCGAGAGTGAAGGAAGAAAACTAATGGAGTCAATGGGTTATTCAGTAAACGTAAAGGAAGCCAAAATTGGAGGTGGTGTCAGGGTTGAATGACTCAACTGAATCCGTGAACGAAAAGATCGATGAAAAAACCGGCGCAATTACAACTCCGATTTATCAAACCGTAGCGTTTGAGTTCCCTGAGGGAGAAAGATACAGGTATTCACGGGAGGCTAACCCTACCGTTTGCGAATTATCCCGTAAGATAGCTCAATTGGAAGAGGCTGAGATGGGGGTCTCATTTTCGTCAGGTATGGGGGCTATCTCCACTACTATGTTTCACTACGTCTCGCCGGGTAAAACTGTGGTAATACATAAAGACATGTTCGGTAGGTCTTTCAGGTTCTTCAACGACTTCTTAAAGGGGTGGGGGGTCAACGTTAAGGTCTCGGACGTAGGCTCGTCGTCCCTCTTAGATAAGATCAATTCCCTTAAGGAAGTAGACGTCGTATTCCTGGAGAGCATAACTAATCCCCTCTTGAGAGTTCTTGACGTCGAGGAAATCTCAAAAGTCACAAAGGAGAAGGGAGGTTCATTAATAGTTGACAACACTTTTGCTTCTCCAATTAATATGAAGCCAATAAAGCTTAATGCAGATATAGTTATAGAGAGCGGATCTAAGTTCATATCCGGTCACAACGATGTTATAGCAGGTCTTGCGGCAGGGCCGCGAGAAGTCATGACTAAAGTTGACCTTATGAGGAGAACTATGGGCACATCTATGGACCCCAATACTGCTTACCTAACTATCAGAGGAATGAAGACTCTTAAGATTAGAATGGACGTAATAAATAGAAATGCATTAGCAATAGCTGAGTTCCTTGAAGACCATCCCAAGGTTTCCAAGGTCTACTACCCTGGACTGAAGTCCCATGAGGATTTTAGAATAGCCTCTAGATTGCTGAGAGGATTCGGAGGTGTTGTAAGCTTTGACGTTAAGGGCTCTGCAGAAGATGCACTAAAAGTGATGAAGTCCCTAAAGGTGATAATCGCAGCTCAGAGCCTAGGCGGGGTGAACTCGCTCATCTCACATCCTCCTTCAATGAGCCACCGCACTTTATCCCCAGAGGAAAGGAAAGCGATAGGGATTAAAGACTCCCTTCTGCGTCTATCAGTCGGAATAGAAGATCAAGAAGACTTAATAGCTGACCTAGACTCAGCCCTCAAAGCGCTGTCTTAACTTCTCGCTTTATTTCCTCTTCTAACAAAGCTTTTATTTCATACCTATGAAGCCTACTTAAATGGAGATACAAGCCCTTTTTCGTAAATGGACCTTTATTACAAATTTTGCAATAAAATACAGAGTTCTGAGAAAACGTTAGCCAATAAGATATGTTATCTGTAGCCTTCAATGCTATGTCCTTAGAAGAAATTCCCACCAACTTAACTATTTCTTGATTATCGATCTTGATTTTACATGCCTTCTTTATTGTTACGTCCACCAACTTCTCTGCCGTTATTGAGATTCCGGAGTCCATTTCCTATCACGGACTGATGCTATACCTAAAGCTATAACCACGGCAGAGATGAGACCGTTTATTTTATCTTTCTCAATGAACTTGGCCAACTTATTTACGTCTACTCCCAGGGAATTGAGTATTCTTTCGCACCTAACTTCTATGTCTGCTTGGTCAATAGAAAAGATACCGCTCTCAAATCTTCTCTTAAAATCCAGCAATAGGTCAAGGGAATACCCTAGCTCATCCTCTGAAATGCTCTCAAATATTTCAGTTACCTTCTTGTTGATCATGTCGCCCAAAGCTTCTACCATACCAGGTATATAGGATATTGGAGACATCTCTACTATCCACAAGTCAACGTATTTTCTCATGGTCTCTTGAACAGTGTAATCCCATTCACCGAGTTCCTCTACTATAGAGGAAGCGCTCACTATATGAGCTACTGCTTCGCCAATTCTTAATTCACCATAAGAATGAGAAGACCTTGAATCTATTCCTATGCTCACTCTGCTTCACTAACCTTTTCCTTCCAAGGCTCTATTTTTAAGAGTCGTGCAACCGATAATACGTTAGAATTCCTGAGAGAAAGCCACCTGAGTATTCCTCCTACGTTATCGAGAAAAATGAATACAACAGTTTATAAACTGACTTACCGAGTCCTAAATAGGACATTTTATATCAACCTGTTTTTATATCTTCTATCTAATAGAAATATATGAAAAAGGAAATTTCTATTTCCGTCCTCGCTTAGATATATGACTTAAAGTAAACATGAAACTAAGATCTGCGTTGTATCTAAATACTAGTATAATGATTAATCAATTAGCCATTATTTAAACCTCCTTTACAGTGAACTATCTGCTCTTGCGGACGGGGTCTCTGGTAAACTTAGATAACGACCTAGACAGCTATATTGTTCTCAGTAATTGCGCTATGATCTAAACTATGCTATATGGACTCTTTGTGATTTCTCTACTTGCTGAAGTTTTATGGAACCACCCTTTTACCTAACCGTATTAATTTCGAACCTTCAGAACGAGGGTTAAGCTAGAACATCATAGTTATTTCAAGCTTTTACAATATTTAGGTTATTAACCAAGTTAAGAAACTAAAAAGGTTAAGTTATTTTTAATTCCAATAATTTTAAGTTTATTAGAAAATACCTTTAGCAACTCCTAAGCTTAAATTCCTTTGATCGTTATAACCTCTGTGAATACGCTAGATGAGTTGAAAACAGAATACAACTTCAGCGAAGAAGAAATGGAGTATGCTCTCTCACGTGCTAAGGGAATAATATTTGGTTTTGCTATGGAATACAGAGCAAGAAGAATATTGGAGGACATGAAATTTACTAACATAAGATCTGTTGATATGCCTACACATGACATAGAAGCGGAGAAAGACGGTAAAACTTTTTACATAGAAGTAAAGGCGAGCAAGAAGTCCCCCACAAAGGAATACAGTGCTTACAAGATAGCAATGATCGCTTCCTTAGACGGACCTCATCTGACTCTTTTGATGAAGCCGGAGCCTAGCTTACTCGTAACTGAAGACATATTGAGCGAGCCTAAGAGGATACTCCTCAAGTTCTTTAAGCTACTTTACGAGGGAAAGACAGAAGATGTCCTCTTGTTCATTGAAGATTCGCATAATAGAGAAATAATAACTTCCTACGGTAAGGTCATAAAAAGCGTAACGTCTAGGATGAAAGGAGTCGACGATTTAGATTTCATAAAACTTGTTACTTGATTTCCTTAGTTTATCCATTTTATATTGCATCAACTCCTTTTCAGCTCTATCTAGGTACTTATAGACGGATTGATGCTCCCTACCTAAAATTATGAGCTCAACAGCTTTTCTCGCCACAGCTACTTGATCGAAAGGGCCTATAAACGAAATGTGGTTTTCATGGACTGATATTGTAACTCCAGTATATTCTTCAATGAATTTCCTAGTTTTTCCCTTTTCCCCAATCACCCTGGCTTTAACCCTCCTCATATCATCTTGGTCTTTCCCCATAGTTTCCTTCAAATCTATGGTCTCAAGTTCATATTCATCGCTGAGCAACTTCAGTGCATCAGCCACGTTAAATCCTAGGCCTATAGCCTTTATCACGTTTGTGGCTTTCATTGCATCGTAAGGATTGCCCTTAGGTATCACGTTATAAGTCTTGGTCTTCTCGTCAAAGGATATCTCGGAACTCGTCATGTCACTTAATCTCTGAATAATCTTGTTGACTTCCGGAATTTTTTGATCTTCCACTGTTATGAACATTTAGATCACCTAAAAGATTTGACAGGAAAGAGTCAGTTTCCTGTACTTCTATGCCTCTGTCTGCAAAGAACCTATTTATGTTTTCCACATCTTTTCTCAGCATTTCCATGGAATTCTCATTCTCCAGCGGTATGGATTGGCTTACATCAATGACGTAAGGAAGGCCTTTGAAGACTAAAATATTGTACTCGCTAAGGTCTCCATGTACTAGCTTAGCACCCTTAACCATTTTCGTGACCTGCTCTAGGATATCCAAGTACATCCCTTCAGTTATCTCTTCCTCAGGAAGTTCCCGCAACAATGGAGCCCTAACTCCGTTATTACCTATGAAGTCCATCACCAAGATATTCTTATAAAAAATGTATGGCTCTGGAACCCTCACCTTGGCATCATACATTTCCCTCAAGTTGCGGAATTCCTTTTTGGTCCAGAGCTCAATTAGGCTTCTCGTGTTCCCAGTTTTAGCCTCTTCAAATCTATAGTCTCCCTTAGTATATTTTTGAACTGCCCTCTTACTCTGGGCTGTTGAAACATAAAATATCTTTATAGCATAAAATTTCCCACTTGAATCTTTTCCAGGATAAATTTTTGCTTCCTTCCCAGAAGATATGGACCCGAAGATTTCCTCGAAGTTGAGCTTTCGAGAAACTATCATAAGATTATTGAACGTCGTATAATCAATTGTTGAATCTACTACTTTAAAAAGATCTTCGTCTTTCCTCCTTTTCTCTTCCTTCTTTTTGAAGTCTTGGGGTCTCTTAGGCATAACTAACCTCTTAGCTGATCCAGAACTTCCCTAGAAACTACCTTCTCTTCGACGAGTCTCTTTATATCATCGTTGTTATATTTATAGGTTATATCACATTTGTTAGGCTGGAAGTCCCAGATTCCAACTAAAACTACATCCCCCTCTCTCATCCAAACTTTTTTCCTTATTTTCCCCGGTATCCTAGCCATCCTTTCCTTCCCGTCTAAACAGCTTACAACTATGTGATCGCCACCTAACATTTTCTTGACTACACATATAGCTTCGCCCTCGGCAGGCTTTGGCACATTTCTATTGGTAGGAACTTCTGGCTGCTTGGCTTTTTTAGACAACTATTTAACCACCTTTCTGACTATCTATAGGAAATGCTACATAAAAGATTATTTATACTATCTTCAAACTTCTCTTTATATAGTCACAAAGAAAAATAGTTGGATAAAGCATTAAAAGATAAATGAAAGACCGGTTCATAGTGAAAAACTGAGGCTAATTTAGAAGAAAATATTAATATTTATGTAGATTTAATGTTTCTAATTTATTCAAATTCCAGCTAAAGCAATAGCTAATTTCATTATAATTTTTTATAATCTATTAAGTAGTCTTCATGAAAGTTCCAACTTTTAATGCATAACCAAAATCTATTACCTTGTTAATAGCCCTAATATTAACAGATTAGACTTATTTTAAAAGAGTAGAGAAAAATTATTTTCCTAATACAAAATCTAAAATCTTAAAAGAATAAAAGAATTTTCCTAATTTAGGGAAAACAGGGGCAAATCATGACAAAAGCAACCAGCCAAGTACAAAAAGAATTTATATCAATATTACTACTTTATAATACATATTTACTATATTTTACATTTTCTTCATAAGCTCTATGGCCATTGCTGTAGATCCTCCGGTTCCGTGGCAAATACTAGCTATGCCTTTCCTTCCATCCATTTTACTTAACACGTCTATTAGTGTGGTAACTATTCTAGCCCCGCTAGCACCTATAGGATGCCCTATCGCTATTGCACCTCCGAACACGTTGAGCTTGTCATATGGTATTCCTAGATATCTGTTTGCTAAAACACTGTTCACTGCAAAAGCCTCATTATTTTCAAAGTAATCAAAATCCGTTATCTCAGCGTTAAGCTTCTTTAGCAACTTTTTGACTGCAAAAATTGGCGCTTCGGTGAATTTCCAGCTCTCGATTCCGGCCCAACTAAAGCCCAAGACCTTAGCTAGCGGTTCCAATCCCCTCTCTTTTATTGCCCTCTCACTCATAATCACCATTGCTGATGCTCCGTCAGAAAGTTGGGACGAATTTCCAGCTGTATGAAATCCACCTTCCCCAAAGGCAGGCTTAAGTTTCTGTAGCTTTTCAATTGACGTATCTGCTCTTATTCCCTCATCTGAGGTTATTTTTTGGCCTTTAATTTCTACTTCTACGAGCTCGGCTCTGTTTTGACCTTTTGATGTTGCCTCATAAGCCCTCCTTTGACTTTGGTATGCCACCTCATCTAATTCTCTTCTGGTAAAGTTATGTGATCTCGCCACCATGTCCGCCTCTTGGCCCATGAGTTTCATGTTAAAGGGATCGGTCAATCCGTCCATTTGCATGGTATCTATGAACTCCACCTTATTTGGAGGCATTATGGTTTTAACACCCCATCTCAAATCGCTCTTCAACGCTAGCATGGACTGGCTCATACTTTCCACCCCCCCTGCAACAACAACTTCTGCGTCCCCACTCTTTACCATTTGAACTGCGTTCATTACACTCATCATTCCTGAAGAACATACCATGTCTACTGAATAACCGTCAACCTCCATTGGTATTCCGGCCTTTACTGACGCCTGTCTGGCCACATCTTGACCGTGACCGGCCCTAAGTATGTTGCCCATGATGGTTATCTCAACTTCTTTTGGATCGACCTTAGCCCTAGCCAAGGCTTCCTTAATCGCTATTGCTCCTAAATCAGCAGGTGGGATATCTTTATAAGCTCCGCCGAACTTGCCTATCGGAGTCCTCACAGCCGAGACTATGTATACGTTCTCAGTCATCAATAGTAAAGAGGGCTTATACTATTTAAACTTTTTAAACTAAATGCCCTTTCAGGTCGAAGAATGACGCCTCATCTATCTTTACGTCAGCACGTCTTCCCAGCTGATGGTCACCCTTCACTACCACTGGTATGTAATTTACAGTTCTACCTATCGTAGATCCTTGTTTACCGACCTCAGTTAAAAGCAAGCTAGTCATCTTACCTTCATATTCCTTATGTATAGAAAGGGAAATGTCTTCATAGAGCTTGTAAGCTACGTTCATCCTCTGCTTTTTGACCTTATCAGGTATTTGAGGCATGGAGGCGCTCCTTGTGTTAGACCTCATAGAGTATATTGCTAAATGAATCCTCTCAAATCTCATTTCTTTCATCAATGATATTGTGTTCTCAAATGCTTCCTCAGTCTCCCCTGGATGACCTATTATTATGTCAGTTGTCACATTCAGGAACGGTACTTTAGTCCTCAGTTCTTTGACTATACCCTTGTATTCTTCTATTGTGTATTTCCTGTTCATTAGCTTCAAGACTTCGTCGTCCCCGCTCTGCACTGGAAGGTGGATGAACTTATACACCTTCTTAAGTCTAATGACTTCTATCAAGTCATCTATAATGGAAGAGGCTTGTTCTGGGGTCATCATCCCTATTCTGACCATGAAGTCTCCGTCTAATTCTGTGACTTGCCTAACCACTTCAGGCAGTCTTATAGAAGCACCATAGTCAAGCCCATATGCTGCAGTGTCTTGACCGGTAAGTTCTAACTCGACTGCGCCTTTCGAGAGGGCAAACTTAGCGGAGTCTATAATTGAACGGAGGGGGTAGCTCCTAAGTTTGCGCCTAGCTAGCTTCGTAATGCAAAAGTTGCAATCGCCAGCGCAACCGTCAGCGATAGGAATTATCCCTACCTTACCTTCCATCACATGAGGAGTTATTGATGCCCTCTCCCCGGTAAGGGCGCTCCTCAAATTGCCGTCAATCACATCTTTGACCTTTTCTATAGCTTGAGGTCCTATTAGCGACGCCTCCGGGGCTATGCTCATGATAGTCCCAGGCTCGGCACCGCTCAAACATCCTGCAACAACAAGCTTCTTACCGAACTTCCTTAACTCCGAAATTCTCTTCTTCATTCTCTCCTCAGTCTCCAGCCTAACTGCACAAGTGTTTATCATTATTACATCGGCTTCCCTTGGATCGTCAACGAACTCCCTGTCCTTAAGTAAAGTCTTCATGATCAAAGTGTCCCCTTTATTTAGAGTGCATCCATACGTCTCGATGTAGACCTTTTGCAACGCTAATCATCATTAATTTAAACCCGGACGTTAATAGGGTTAGTGTGAGTTCAGAAAAGGATTATTTGTCGCTTTTAGATAGGCTTTATTCTAAGGTACCAGAGAAGGCAAAGAAGCAGGGAATTCAAGCTTTGCCAGAGCTAAACATATTCAACGTTGGAAATATGACCATAATAAAGAACTTCGGAGAGTACTGCGACAGACTTAGGAGGGACTTGAAGGTATGTACTAAGTACTTGCTAAAGGAGCTAGCTGCACCAGGATCTATCGAAAATAACGGACAGTTGACGATACAAGGTAAATTTTCCTCACAAGTGATTAACACTCTCATGGAGAGGTTCATACATTCTTACGTCCAATGTATGACGTGTAAGAGCATTGATACAGTGCTTAAAATGGACAAGAAAGTATGGATCATATCTTGCTTAGCATGCGGAGCTCAAACGCCAGTAAAGCCATTGTGATCTGATATGAAAGTGCATCTGAACATCATAAGGACGCAAGGACATGTAATGATAAACGTGTGCGAAGAAGGCCTCTTGGGTAAGAGGTTCAAAGAGAATGACTTAGTTTTAGATATAAACGAAAAATTCTATGGTGGAGACCTTGTGGAGTCAGAATATGCGTTAAACCTTATAGACGAAGCCACCGTAATGAGCATAGTTGGATCTACCTTAGTTGATGAGGCAATAAAGAAAGGAATAGTACACAAGGATGGAGTGAGAGAAATAAGCGGAGTAAAAATAGCACAAGTATACAACTTATAGCAAGTGGTATCCTTGAACACGAAGAGGTTCTGTGTCTCGTGCGGAAGAGAAGACGTGGAACTCATAGGCCTTCTGTGTCCTTCATGTTATTCAAAGCGAAAGGAACTATTCTCTGTGCCAAGGTCAATAAGCATAAAGACATGCAAAATATGTGGGTCTCAATGGTCATCTGGGAAATGGATGAAAGCAGGAGACGTTGAGGATACCATATATGTTGAGATCATGAAACATGCAAGCATAGATGAAAACGTTAAGGAGTATAAGGCTGATGTGGAATTAAGTAAGGATAAAAACGGTAAAGATATAGCTATAGTAATTTTTACTGGAAAAATAGGCAACGAGAATATCTCGATCAGGAAAGATGTATACATTAACAATGAAAATTCCTTGTGCGATTCATGCATGAAAAAGAGAGGAAGGTTTTATGATGCTATAGTCCAACTGAGAAGCAAGAATGGCAACCTAAATGAAAAGAGAGTATTCTTTGAATCATTTTTTTCAAGGGAAATAGTAGATAATCTCTCTGATGTGAAAATAGGGAAAGAAGGAATAGACTACTACTTCATTAACAGGACAATAGCGAAAAGGTTGGTTTCAAGCATTACTTCAATGATGAAAGTTGAGGTAAAGGAAAGCTTTGAGGGGGAATCTCTTAAGAACGGCAAAAGAAATGGAAAATTAGTTATATCATTGAGAATCTAGAACGTTGAGACACGTCATTCTAAGGTGGGGTAAACGATCATAGGAATAGATGAGGCTGGAAGGGGCCCTTTAATAGGACCTATGATAGTTGCTGGTGTAGCTCTAGATGAAGGTTCATTGACTAACCTTAAGGAAATGGGAGTGAAGGATAGCAAGAAATTGTCCAAGAAAAAAAGGGAAGAGCTTTTCAATGTCATATTAGAAGCCTCGTCTGGATTCACAATAGTCAAGGTAGAACCACAACAGATAGATAATGAAAACTTGAATTCACTTACTTATAGAGCTGTAAATTTAATAATTTCATCTTTGATTTATCTAAATCCGACCAAGGTAACAGTGGACAAAGTAGGGCAGGAAACTGAAGTGATAAGCTATCTAAACTCCCTTGGAATCGTCCCTAATGTTGTACATGGGGCAGACGTTAACTTTGTGGAGTGTAGTGCAGCAAGTATCATTGCTAAGGTGATAAGGGATAGGGCTATAGACGAAATCAAAAGGGTTTACGGTGACATTGGGTCTGGTTATCCTTCAGACGAGAAGACAATAGCATGGATTTCCAAGATCCATCTTAATAACGAGCCGCCCCCACCTTTCTTGAGAAGGTCATGGAAGATATTAAAACGCATTGCTCCTAAATATTATGTTGAGAAAAGAGGGGTCCTGACTTGGTAACAAATCTTCCAGCTGAGGCTAAAGCAAAATGGATGAAGGTGATGGACGCAAAGACCCCAGAAGAGAAAATAAAGGCGATTCAGGATTTTCTCAGCTACGTTCCGAAACACAAGGGAACTGAAAATCTGGTTTACTGGGCTAAAAGAAGGCTATCCGAGCTGAAGGAGGAGGCTGAGAAGGAGAAGCGAAAAGGAGGAGGGAAGAGATCGTTCTCCATATTCGTCGAGAAAGCAGGTGCAGGGCAGATAGTACTCCTAGGAGATGCATTCATGAGGACTGAACTGCTGAGAAGTCTGACCAATGTGAAGTCCATACCTAGGGACGTGCCAGTACCAGGGATGGCAGTTTTTGAGGACATAAAACTACAGCTTGTGAACCCACCCCTTACAGTCCCATTGAGCAGAATAGTGGGGTTAGCCAGAAATGCCGACGCTATCGTGATAATAGCGAACGACCCGCAGGAATACGAATCAATAAAGAAGTTCTTGGAGGACAATAACGTCCTCTTGAAGAGACCTAAGGGAAAGGTAATACTGGAGAGATCCAGATATGGAAATTCAGGCATAAGGATAGTTAACCTCGGGAAAATCGTAGATTCGAGTGAAAGTGAGATCAGAAAATACCTTGAGGGGTTCGGGATAAGATCGGCGATAGTCAGAATCCTAGGCGAAATAACTATCGATGACGTCGAGAAAGCCATATTTGAATCCGTCACATTTAAACCTGGAGTCCTGGTCTCTCAAATTCCGTTCAGGAGTGACATTCTGTCCATTTCCTTTGATGAAGCTAAGAAGATATTGCCCAAAATCCTTTTCGAGAACCTTGATGTTATAAGGGTTTACACCAAGGAGCCCGGCGAAAACGCTACTGGAGACCCTTTGATAATGAAGAGAGGCTCTACAGTTATGGACGTAGCAAGGAGACTTCACTCCTCCCTTGCTGAAGGCATGAAATATGCCAGAGTATGGGGAAAATCAGTTAAATTCCCCGGACAAAAAGTAGGTGGAGATCACGTCCTTGAGGACAAGGATATAATAGAAATCCATGCGAAATAGATATAGCCTAGCAGATTTACGATATTAATGTGAGTAAACAGAAATTTAATTTAAGAAGAGGGGGAGAAAAGAAGAAGGAGAAAAAAGCTGACGTTGTTCCGTCTTCTACTCATTACGGTGCTTTCGACCTGTTGTTCTACAACTCAGGTTTTGCTAAATCTTTATCAAAAAAATTTGATGAGAAGCTTAAAAAAGCAGGCCTTAGCGACGATCCCAGAATTTATGCTTCCAGGTTGGTTTCGTTCCTTCTAATTTCAAGCATAATGACTGTCATGATGGTTGCCTTCGGTGGGTTCCTCTTCTTAGATTTCCTCAGGTTCCACATGGTAAAATACCTAGCTGTGGGACTAATGATGGTGATCTTTGGGATAATAATACCGCCCTTAGTTTATCTGGTATACACTGTAAATGTATCCCAAAGGATAGAGAGCAGAAGAGTAGGGATAGATAGCGAAACGCCAATCTTCTCTTCTATCTTCCTAGTGTTCTTAAAGGCTGGCCTAAACGTACGCTTCGTCTTCGATTACCTAGCGCGTTCCAATGCCCTCTCCAACATAAGTCAGATATCTGCTTATATCTCGAAAAGGATGAAATTCCTTGGAGAGAGCACTGAGGAGGCAATAGTAAATTCTTTCCCAATCTCTCCGTCGAAGCTGTTCAACGATTTCCTTACCACTTACGTGACCGCAATAAGAACTGGAGCACCGGTTGTGGATACCATCTACAGCAAAACCAAAGACCTACTTAAGGCTGTAGAGTTAGCCGCAGCAGACGCAGCATCTAAGCTTGAGGGAATAGGAGAGGGTTACGTTATATGGTTGTCCTCTGGATTCATAACGTTCTTCCTAGCTATGATCATAGAGGCTCTATTTCCTTCATTCGGCGGAGGAAGCTCCTTCAAGATGCTAGGAGCAATGGCAGTATTGCTAATACCTATGGTGAATTTATTGTTCGTTTACATTGTAGATTCGACTCAATTCAAATTCCCCGAGAGGCCTCTGAAAGCTAACAAGTTATTCTACATAACTTTACCTGCAGGACTTCTAGTGATGTTTATACTTCTAGCAATAATTAACAAAATTCCTCCATTCACTTCAGCCCCGAATCAACTAATAGCTTTCCTCACACTTAGTGGGTCATCATCTAGCATAAACCCTAGCGTGTTTGCCATAGCTATAGGTCTTCTGATAGCTTCAATACCTCCAGGAATAGTGGCAATGAAGGAGGTTAGGAGAGGCACAGGATATGACGTCTATGTAGTGTCTTTCCTAAGGGCAGTGTCAGAAGGCTTAAGGGCAGGTCTATCCCCAGAAGCTGTAATCAGAAACTTGAGGGGTAGCAAGGAGATGGGCAAGTTCAATACAGTACTTGAAACTATAGATATTTACAATAGATTGGGATATCCTCTGAAGGACTCATTTAAGAGGGCAGCTGATCAGATAATGGACTTCTCCAGCAAGGTATCGCTGATAAGCCTAGCTGACATGATAGAAATAGGAAGCTTAACTCCAGAGACTGTAGAATTTCTGGCAGACCAGATCTCTACCCAGATCAGAATAAGGAGGGAGTACAACTCCAGAATAAAAGTGCTACTTTATACTCCTTATGTCGGTATAATACTTGCTCTTATAGCCTCAGTTTTGCTAGGAAACTCCATGGTTTACGTTCTATCACATGAGACTACTTCCTCCAGTTTAAGTTACGGCCCCCTTGCGGAAGCTAGGGTTCTATTACCTAACGCATTGTACATCATCTCTATCTCATCCCTCTTCAATTCGTTCTTAGCAGGTCTTCTGGTAGGCAAACTAAGCAGTGGAAGGACGTCTGTAGGACTTATACACTCCGCCATACTAGTAGTAATAACTGTAATACTATTAATAATAGCTCAACATATTACATTAGTATCGCCTGCCCAGCCTAGATTCTAAAAGTTAATATACCCCTTTTTCTATTTATATTCTTATGCCAAAGCTTCCTGCAATTAATCTCAAAACAAAAAATAGCAAACCAAAGACAGAACATTCAATATCGATTAAAGATCTCCCAGTCACTCTTTATCCCGTCTCTGTAACTTCTCAGGACATAACTGAAGTGATATCTGATTACGACATTGACCTTAAAACAATAATTCCTGAAAAAGTTAGAGATACCTTAACGGAAAACAACATTGAATACAATGTAGTAAATCCACATGTCTTCATAACATACGATAAGGAAAAGGGAATTTACAAGTACAACTTATTCGAACCTCCAATAGATCAGCCAACTTTCTCTTTGTACATGCAGATAATTGAAGAAATAGAGAGAGAACTTCTAACAAAATCAGTTGATATAAACATTGGGAAGGTTCTCATAGATCTAGACACAAAGAGAAAAGACCTAGGTATAATAGGAGGGCAAAAGGGAACCCTTTATCAGCTTTCCACTAGGGCTAATGTAGCTCTTTATTACCTCTTGAGGAACATGTTCGGGTACAATGTCCTTACTTCTCTCATAGCTGATAGCGAAGTTGAGGATATATCTTACTCTGGCCTCAATCTCCCGGTTTACGTTTATCATAGGAGCTTCGAATACGTTCCCACTAACGTAGTTTTCACTAAAAGCATGAAGATACTTGACTATAATATTGACGGAAACGAGTTAAGTGACCAGATAGTTCTCCGTTTGCTTTCGTTAACTGGTAGGACTATCTCTATAGCAGACCCGATAGCCGATGGAATGTTGCCAAAAGGAGACAGGATAGCCGCGACTTTCAGAAACGAGGTTAGCGCTAGGGGTTCAAGCTTCGTAATAAGGAGGTTTGCCGACAAGCCAATAACTATTCTAGATTTAATCAACTCTGGAGTCCTTTCAGCTGACGCTGCTGCTTACCTATGGTATGCAATAGACATGAAAATGTCGTTCATGGTAATTGGAGTTACTGGAGCTGGAAAGACGACAGTCCTAGGATCTCTTTTAAACTTGGTCAAGGAATCAATGAAGATAGTCTCAATTGAGGATATCCCCGAAATAAGGATATCTAACGATAACTGGGTCCAACTATACTCAAGGTCTGCCTACGGAGGAACAGGAAAGGAGATTTCTCTAATGGACTTACTGAAGCTCTCCTTAAGATACAGACCTGATCTGATAGTCGTAGGAGAAATAAGAGGTCAAGAAGCATATGTTTTATTCCAGGCAATATCTACAGGGCATGGAGGTGCAACTACATTTCACGCTTATGATACTGCTTCAGCTATGAAGAGACTCATGAATAACCCGCTCAACATTCCTCAAGAATGGATCTCCATGATGAACATTGTAGTAAACGTGAGGAGGCTACCAGTCTTCGTCGGAGATAAAGTAGTCCTGAGGAGGCGTGCAGTAGGGATCGACGAGATTGTTTCCCCAAATGACTATAGAAGAGTTGTAAGTTGGGATCCAAGATCCGACGTTCACCTCCTGGAACTGGACTCAGCAAAGGTTCTGAGGTCTAGATTAGAAGAAATGGGGAGAAGCCTAGATGAGGCTAAGACGGAAATAGAGAAGAGATCCATGTATCTCAAGTTATTGGCTTCAGCTAAGCCAGTAGTCCAAAGCCCTGAAAGCTACAAAGAGGTTAAGAAATACATCATCAAATACAGCATAAGGCCTGACGAGTCAATAAGAGAAGTCCAAGCAATGAGTAACCTAAAGGTGGCTCCACAGCTAAGAAGATGAAAGGGCTAATAAGCTATCGTCTCTTCTAAATTGAGACGATAACATTTCTATAATCATAACTTTCTTCCACTTATTCGCGAAAAGCTTTATTTTATTGGTATTTATGTGAAATTGGCAAGCGTTTGAATCTTTTTATTTTGTAAAAAAGGAATAAAAATAGTCTACTAATATTCTCCAAATCATTGATTCACTTTCACATGAGTTCGAATCAAACCGGACTTCACCACATTAACGAACAAAATATGATAAGACCATACACTAAAACGATGATCTAAAGATAGTTTGATTTCCTGACTCATCTCTTCGCAAAAGATTTAAAGTAAATAAGATGTATCTAAATATTATGAGCGTCTGGAGAAAGATATTTAGGTGGTATATCCTTCTGAGGCTACTAAAGATATTGTCGAGGAGGAGCATGAAATGATGGAACCTATCAGAAAAGAACTGAGCAAAAGAATAGAAGAGGCATCAAGAGAATTTTATGAGAACATATTACCTCCTATGGACATCTATGAAGAAGAAGGCTACCTCTACATAGTTGCTGACTTAGCAGGTTTTCAAAAAGATAACATAAAAGTTAGGTTGATATCTGAAGACTATATCGAGATAAACGCAGAAAGAGAGACCAATATCGAAGGAACTAAATACCTTTCGCAACGTCCATCTAAGATAGATAGAAAAATAAGGCTACCACTTAGGATTAAAACCGACCAAGGAATATCCGCAAAATACGAAAATGGGATACTAACAATAAAGGCTCCAGTGCAGTCAGGTGGAATAACTATTAAAGTCGAATGAAGGAGAGACCTAACAAAGCTATCAATATAGCAAGTACTGCCTCATGCGTGAAGAGGTATACTGCTATCGCAAAAACTATAATGACCTGAGGTAATATCTTCCTATTTTTGCTGTCTATGCGTAGAGGAACAACAGGCTTCTTCTTTCTTCCTATTAGTAAGTCAACAATTTTTTTCTTTACGTTGTCAAATACTTCCTTCCCTTGTTCTAGAATGACCTTAGTCTTGTATCCTTCCTCTTCTAGTAGTTTTTCCGAGAACTCTAGAAAGTTGAAATCAGGATAGATCTTCCTACAAGTTCCCTCTAAAACACTTATCATTCTCAAGGGAAGAACTAACTTGTAGGGTAAACGTAAGGGAAACTTGTAGAAAACTTGATTAGATATATCAAGAAAGTCTTCTACTTCCATTTGATCGACTTCGATACCTTGTAGATTTTGCATAAAGAGTTCTATTCCTTGGGTGAGAACTTCCCTATCAGCGTATGGGTCTATTGCTCCAAGTTCGTCTAGCACGCTTACCAATGCATCAGCGTCAAATGAGGTAAGAGCAAAGTATGCTCTCACTAGAAGACTCCTAGTTCTAGCATCTATCTTTCCTACCATGCCGAAATCGTACAAGACTAGCTTACCTTGATCATCTAGCCCTACGTTTCCAGGGTGCGGATCAGCGTGGAAATAGTCATTATTGAGAAGCATGGTCATGAAGAGCTTAAATACCTTGTAGGAGAGATACCTTCTATCGCTCACGGAAACCTCATCAGAAGTTATCTTAATTGACTTAACGTATTCCATGACTAGCACATGCTTAGTAGATTTGATCAGGGATGGAACCTTCACTCCACCATAACCTTTCAAAAACTCGCTCAGTCTCCTCAAGTTGTTAGCCTCCTTGTTATAATCCATTTCGTCGAAAATTCTAGTGGAAAACTCATCAACGAAAGTCTTCATGAGATCTACAAAAGCTTTATCTAAAACTAGGGCGAGCAATGGAAGGAGCCTTTTCATTATCTTGACATCTTTTGCAACTAACTTATCAACATTAGGTCTTACTACTTTTATCGCGACCTTCCTTCCATCTGAGGCCACACCTAGATATACCTGCCCTAAGGAAGCCGAAGAGATTGGATTTTCATCAACTACCTTAAATTCATCACCTAAATCCTCCTTGAGGGTTTCTTCGACCTCCTTGTATGGAGCAGGAGGAACTTCGTCTTGAAGCCTGGAAAGTTCCCTTATATAAGCCTCTGGCATTATATCAGGTCTTACTGAAAGAACCTGGCCGAACTTAATGAAAGTCGGCCCAAGGTCTATTATCGTATCTGTAAGCATCTTAGCTTCTTTCTGCATCTCGTCTTCATCTATCTTCTCGTCTTGCATTATTTTCCGTCTGAAGCTTCTATAAGCTAAAACTCTAGGAGCTAATTTAATTATTATCTGAATCTCTCTCCTCATTAGCTTATCCTCCTTGGCTGATTTGAAGACGGTTTAGATGTTTTATGATATCTTCATTTCGACTGCTGGCTTTGTCTTGCCGACCCGTCATGCGGGACATTTTCGTTCTGAATCTCTTTAACCGTATCCATTATTCTCAAGATTATCTCGTGTCTAGGAGGCTCTTCGTACTGACCTTTGCACATGGCCTCTACCATGATCACGTAAGAGCTCATCGTCGTCTCAATCACCCTTATTGAAGGATCTCCAACTATAAAATCCAAGGTTTTGATGTTCCTCATTATCCTGGGTATCAGAAGCCTAGGGTCTATTGAATTGGATACCTCATATCTGGTCCTGACCCTTCTGACGTCCTCATTATGGGCGAAGACTGCTGCCTGGATCATTATGCTGTTAGGTATCTTGAGGGGAACTCCTTCATCAGTTATTATTGTAGTGTAGAAAAGAGATATGTCTGTGACTACTCCTGTGTATCCAGGAATGAGAAAGTCATAAGAGTAATACTTCGGAGGATACGTAGCTAAATCTAAGCCATACTGCCATGTTGATACGGTAATCCTATCTCCAACAGAAAAAGGTCGAGAAGTGAATATGACTATACCTCCAAAGATATTAGATAGCATATCTTGGCTTGCAAGTCCTAACACTAGCCCGGTTACAGTCCCTCCGAAGAGTATGCTAGTTATTCCGATCCTTACAAGAGAAAATACTGCTATTATGGTTACAGTATATCCTATAATTTGGACAAGTACCTTCAGCCCTTCTCCTACAGTAGGACTTATTGACTTAGTCGTGGTCTTCTTTACAAGACTAGCTATGATGGAAGTTAAGATCACGCCTCCAAATAGAATTATTACAGCATAGATAATATTGAGGATTGTAACGTTATCTATAACATGAAGGACGTCTCCCAAGATGAACGCTGCTAATCCCGCTACTATGATGATCACAAAGGCGGAAACCAATATCCCTAATGTTATCCTTACTCCTGAAACCTTCATACATTTAAAGAATAATACTTCGGTAAAAAACATTCGCCATATTGAGAGGACATTTGGTCTCTAATCATGACTAAAAACTAGGGAAAAATCTACATCATTATTCTCTAATAATTATAAAACCCTTTACCTGACTTCTTACCTATCCTTCCATCTTTCACCATTTCCTCCAATAAATGGACAGGTTGATATGCCTTATAACCCTTGGAGCTTATGTCGCGTAGATTCTTCACTATTTCGTCTATACCAATTTCGTCCGCGATTCTCATTAGACCTTTTGGAAAGTTGTAGCCATACACCATCACGTTATCAACGTCTTCTGCGCTCACTATCCCTCTTTGAATTAGGTAAGCCCCTTCATTTATTGCTAACGACATGACTCTAGCTGGCTCTACTTTACTTTCACGTGATAGGTCAGGCTTCTTATACTTCCCAGGAGAAGGATAATTGTAAAATCCTTTCCCTGACTTAACTCCCAGCTCCTTTGAAGACACTTTCTCCTTGTACATCGAACATGGAACGTCTTCCGCGGAACCGCTACCGACTATGACGTTCCATAGATCTAACGAAACGTCTAGACCTACGTAGTCCGCTAGTTCGAATATGCCCATCGGAAGACCGACCTTATATCTCAACGCGCTATCTACCTCCTCCATGGTAGATTCCTTAGCCTCCACTTCTCTACAGCCTTCCTGCATCATCCTCAAATAAATCCTGTTTCCTACGAAACCTGGGATCTCTTCCTTAAGCCTGACAGGAACCTTGTCCAAGAACTTAGCTAACTCCACTGTCTCATCTACCACGTTGGGCTCAGTGTATTTGCTCGGTATTACCTCAACTAGCTTCATTATGACTGGAGGGTTAAAGAAGTGCATCCCGATTACCTTATCAGAATTTCCTATTCCTTCAGCTATTAGCGATATAGGAATTGACGACGTATTTGTTGCAAGTATTGCATGAGAGGGAGCATTCTCCTTGATCGATGAAAACACCTTTCTCTTAAGGTCAACGTTCTCTGGAACTGCCTCCAACACCAAGTCTTTATCCTTGAACACTTCGTAAGAAGTAGAGAACGTAACTCTGGACATGACTTGATCAGGACTCTCCTTTATTCCTCCTCTACTGTAAATTTTTTGTAAAGAGTCGGTCATCTTTTCCTTGGCTCTGTTGAGAAAATCCCATGAAATGTCTACGATTGAAACTTCTAGGCCTTTCATGGCAGCTATTTCAGCGATTCCGTGCCCCATCGTACCAGCTCCCACAACTCCTATCCTTTTAACTTGCATGGAGTAATCTCTATCTAAAGGTATTTAGGCTTTAAGGAAGATATGTTATATTTTATTGTGAAAATAATCAAGTTATTTTAGAAAATCCTTAAAAAATGCAATGCGTCTCTAGACTTATAAAGGATTTGCCTTAAACTAGAAGGTCATGGCCAGAAGAAAGTGCCCATCTTGTGGTAAAGTAGATGAAATATTAGTAATCCATGATAAGGATTCTGTAATAAAGAAATGCCCAAATTGCGGATATGTTTATATCACATATAGAGTTGCGATGAAGCCAAGCTAGTTTGTTTCATGACTCATGGAGCAAGGAACTACATCAGTTAGGGCGTAATGACCCCTGAGGAACAAAAACTGAGTCGATTTACTTTCTATTCGCTTCAATGAGGACAAGTTATCGTGTCGATAGAATATCATTATTTAATATTATAATTTTTTTAAAAAAGACAAGCATTTTTAGCTTAACACCCTCCACAGTAGGTCCGTTTGATAAATACGAATAATTTTTTATTTCAATCTAAAGAATTTCTTTTAGAGTTATTAAGAAAATAAAAATAAGATTAGACTTGAGACCACCTAGACTTCTTTACAGATAATATATAAAATATTATAGTTTCTACTAAAAGTGGTACTAGAAAAATCTCTTTGGTTTCAGCTAATCCAGCAATCCCCTGTGAAAGGATGGAAGCCGAAGTGGTAGGTATTATCGAAAGGATCATTATCTCCCATGATTTGAGCACGAAATAAGGATAGAACACTGGCGGTATTGTAATGAATAGAACTGGAAGTATTGAAGAAATTCCCCAGCTATATCTTACATGAGGAAGATAACTTGCTATAAGGAAACCTAGACCTGAGGTGGTCACTAAGAGAAGAGCTGATATCCCTAGCACTATCAGCAAGCCAAGCAAGTTAACTACATGATAAAAAATTGCCAATGCAGAATAAAGGAATAACCCTGGTAACGAGAAAACTAAATTCGACAGCACTAACCCTAGAATGTACTCTTGGGGTCCTATTCCGGTAGTCACTAGCAAATCTTGGAGATGAAGCTCCATCCTAAGGAAAGCGAAGTCGCTTAGAGAAATGAGACCGTTTTCTGCCACTACTGAAAGGAGTCCTCCGATTATAGCATAGTCTAGTAGAGCTCCTTTGGATATAATAAAGATCAGGAAAAGTAACGCTAGTGGTGAAACCAAGTAGCCCAGAACATATATCCATCCCCTTTTTACGTTTGAGATGCCATAGAACCATATGAAGGTTAAGACGAATCGTAAGTTAATTCATCATCGCCTGCATACATTATGAATAAGTCCTCTAATGAAATTGGCTTTAGCACGTACTTTCCTACATAGTATGAAGCTTCTTCCTTTCTGACATATTTTATCAACGTTCTACCCACCTTAATATCCCCCGTTCCTTCAACCCTAACCATACCCTCAAATTTCTTTAGGAGAGAAGAAGGCGAGCCACTCATGACCAGCTTACCTTTGTTAATCATCAATAGCTCGTCCGCAAGTTCCTGTGCCTCCTCCATGTAATGTGTAGTAAGGACTAACTTGCTTTCCATTGACTTAAGAATTGACCATACTTCCATTCTAGATAAAGGATCCAGACCAGTTGTGGGCTCGTCGAGAAAAACTACATCTGCGTCTGAAGCCAATGCCATAGCCACGAACACCTTCCTCTTCATACCTCCGGACAATGAATCTGTGGGCTTATCCTTGGCTTCCCACAGTCCTACCTCCTTAAGTACAGACCTGCTCCTAGATTTCGCCTCACTTATAGAAAGTCCTCTTGAAGTTAAGTACATTGTCACGTGCTCGTAAGGCGATGATATCCCCACCGGCTTAGCTTCCTGGGGTATGGAAGATACCATTTTTCTAACCCGCTTTGCATCCTTCACTACGTCATAACCCTCAACTAAAGCGGTTCCAGAAGTCGGTTTAAGTTGGGTCGAAAGGATTCTCATGAAAGTAGTCTTCCCTGCTCCGTTTTTTCCTAGAAGAGTAAGGGATTTTGATGAAGAAGAGAAAGTTAAGGAATCTAAAGCCTTTGTTCCGTCACTATATATCTTCGTAAGGTTCTTGGCTTCAATCATATCCCATGTTGTAAAGTTAAGGTTAAAAAATTAGATTTCACTTCACGATAAGAACGGGTATCTTAGATATTTCAACGACGTTAAATGAGACGCTGCCCATGACAGCTCTCTTCAGTTTACTCAGCCCTCTATTTCCGGTTATTATCAAATCAGCATTAACTTTCTCTGCAGTTTCTACCAAAATGGATGCGGGATCTCCCTCCATCACAATCCCCTCAGCATTAATTCCCTCATTCTTAGCTTGTTGAACTGCGGAATTGATATCGTTTTTAGCCTTTTCTTTTAATTTATCTATAGTATCATTGAGCGGAACTGCTGACGAGTCATAAGCAAAACATATGTTAACTACGCTTACTATGTAGAGTTTAGCTGATGAAAACTTAGAAATTTCTTTAGCTAACTGAAGTGCCTTCCTTGCTTGCTCCGATCCATCATAGCCGACTACTACACTCTTGAACATACGGAGAATTAATACATCCTTAATTTAAAATATTTAGATACAGTTAACCTGTTTCAACTTTATCTACTTATACGTTATAAATTAGAAATATCTATTTATTCTAAAAAATTGAAATTATGTTGTTATATATAATACTTTTGGGAAATGGATAATTATGAGGATCAAAATGGAAACAAGACAGCATAAGCGTTTATTAATGAGGAACATAGGTTTCAACACATGAGGATTAAGGTTGCCGATGTGCCTTTGCTAGGAGACAAGTACACAATAACTAATGATAAAGATGGATTGAGATTCATAAATAGCTCTGGCGTAGCGGTAAACCCATCTTTGCTTGAGGTAGGCAACGAAATAGGGGATGAAGTTATTAGAAACAAAGTATTATATTATAAATTGTTACCTTTATCTAAATATCCAGACATTATAACATTTAAACTTATAGATTCAATTATAAATATAGGAGGATTTGCCGATGATTTGCTCGAGGCATCGTGTAAAAAGGGAGAAAATTATTGCAGATACGCAATATCAAAGATAAAAGAATCTAGAATCCCATTATTCAAACTGAGCGATTCTGCCATTAAGATGATATCAAATATTGATAGAAATGTTTTGTTTCTTTATCGTAATGTCAAACAAATCTATAAGATAGACCCGAAACTGGCTTTTGAGATTATAACCTCTAAACATGAGTTGTCCTTAAGCGATCTCACAACCCTTATAGAAATGGGTAAACTAAAGGATGTTCTGGAAGAAAGCGTGATTCATATCGATCAGAATTTTCCTTCAAGATATGTCATACTTCTTAATAGTTTCAATGTAAAGAACAAGGATGCTACCGACGTCATAAAAAGCCTCCCGTTTGTGAGAATATCGGAATGCTCATTTACTCAACCAGAGACTACTGAATTTCTCCGAGTATATTCCGAGGATTTTAGGAAAATACTAGATGAAAAAGATATTATTTTCCTTACTGATATTAATAAAGGAATTACAAATAATGGAACCGAAATAAATATTGATTTAACAGATTTTCTAAGGGAGAATAATATAATCATTTTGAAACAAGCAAAGGCATGTGGGCCGTAAGATCACAGACTTTAAGCTAAAAATCTCTTCAGAACTATTTATAGTAAAGCTTATCGCTACTACTTTCCTTAAATATTAAGATAAAAGTGTTATAACTTCATAACTTACTAGCTTAGGCTAAATTTGTCTTAGTGGGGGGTTAAGGGGGCGGAAGACCCCTTCCAGAGGGGATGGATAGCCCTTTATATTTAAATGCAAGAATGACCAATATACGAGTAATGCCTAGCGAAGGGTTTGGCTTTCGTGCTTATGCAGACGAACTCGTAGGGCGTTGAAAG
>DAHF01000086.1 GCA_002495845.1 Sulfolobus sp. UBA167 | reverse complement strand
GCATCACTTCACGTCTCTTCTCATATTCAGACCTAGATAGAGTACCATGCTTATCGCTACTGCTAGGTACCATCCATAGTCGTATAGGAACCCTAGGGAGGGGACGAAGAACCCTATGGCTGGAACTCCGAAACCTACTGCTAGAGATAAGATGGCCTTCCAGTTAACTCCGTCGCTGTACCAGTACTCCCCTTTAGGAGTGAAGAGATCCACGAGCTTGATGTTAGTCCTCTTCATTATCCAGTAATCTGCTATCATGATCCCAGCTATAGAACCTAGTCCAGCCCCTATGATGTCTAAAATGTCGAAGATCGTTCCCGCGTTGTTGTACCACAGCTGAGGGACGTAGAGGAGTCCCAGGAATGCTGCGACTATGGAAGTCTTCCCCCAGGACTCGAGCTTTCTCGGGAATAGGGATATCAAGTCGTAAACTGGAGAGAGTATGTTTGCAGCAACGTTAACGGAGACAGTGGCTATCACCAAGCTGATTCCCACTAGAAGGGCTAGCATGGGATTAGAGGTAAATAAGTACATTATGTTCACGGGGTTCACGTAGTTCACTGCCTCGCTCATAGGTATGTGGTAAAGATATATCATGGTAGAGGTTATCCCTACTGCTATTAAGGAGAACAATGATACAATCACTGGCAAACCTAGTCCTTGACCTATGAGCTGGTCCTTCTGTGACTTGGAGAATCTCGTGAAGTCAGGTATGTTAAGCACTAGCGTAGCCCATACCCCAGCCATTGAAGCTATGGAGAGTGTTATCGCGCTGATGCTTGGAGATGCAGTAACTGCGAAGAGGGGTCCGAACCCGTGGGCTAAATATATTCCATACCCGAAGAGGGCACCTAAACTGGCTACTATTAGAGGACCGGCTACGAGCTCGAAGTTCTTTATTTCCTCCATTCCACCGAAGAGGACTGCAACGTTAAGTGCCCAGAAAATGAGGAAGGAAATCGCCAAGTGTTCTGGCATGCCCAACACGGGAGCGGTGAGCGAAGACCAAGGCTTGTACATGATCGATATCACTGCGTCTATTATCGTGCCTCCCACGTAACTCTGCACCGCGAACCAGAAGAGTGCCACTCCTGCCCTCATTAGGACGGGGAGGGTTGCCCCCTTGATTCCGAACATAGGTCTCACGGATATAGGGTAAGGTATTCCCCACTTGGTCCCTATGTGTCCGTTGAGGTATAGCGCAATCAGCAAAGTACCGTAAGCTATCGCAATCACTGCTAGAGCGATCGGAGCCCCGAGTTGAAAGGTCAAGAGGCCTGCCAATTCAAACGCGACCACGTTGTGGGACATCCCAGCCCAAACTGTGGTGTAGTTGACCCAGTTCCACCTCTTAAGTGAGGGAGAAACGGGAATCAAGTTCTTGTTATAGTACTTATTAGGTATGGTGACTTTACCTTGACCGTAGCTGGTCAAGTCTATTTCTTTTTCTTCTCTCTCTACTTCTGTCATCAGAGGAGATTGAGAATTTAATTAAAAAAACTTTATCTACTCGCTATTTAAAACGTTTAATGAATAAGGGTATATGAAAAGAAAACTTTCAAAATTTAACGAGGAAGGCATCTTGGTTTTTTTGTTAAAAATGTCTTGTGGGTGTTGATCTTTTTAGTTAAAGATAATGAGACTTTTTCTATACTTACTATTCCTAAAATCTGAGAGTTCCGTGACTCGATGAGCGTGACTCAAAAAAACACGATAAAAAGGGTTATGTAGTCTGCAGTTTTTCTTAACCTCACACCTCACAACTGCGTTTTTTTAAAGAGAAAAAGGAGGAGAGAAAAAGAAAAAAATAGTATATACATTCTAGATTAAGAAATTCATGGTCTCAAAGGTTTCCCTGGAACGTAAACCCCGCTTCCCTTAGGGGAAGTTATTTGCCCTTCTTCCATCGCAACTTCCCCTCTCCTGATCGTCATCACGTTCCATCCCTCAACCTCTATGCCGTCATATATGGTGTAATCTATGTTGCTATGTAGAACGTCAGGAGTTATCTTGACTTTCCTGTTCGGGTCTATAACTGCGAAGTCAGCGTCAGCCCCAGGCTGGACTACTCCTTTCCTAGGATATAGCCCGAAGAGCTTTGCAGGGTTCCTTGAGGTCACCTCCACCAACCTCTCCATGGTTATTCTTCCCTTCTTTACCCCGAAGTAAAACAGGAGAGGAAGGATCGTTTCCGTTCCTGGCACTCCGTTGGGAATCTCATGAAATGAGGGAACTTCCTCCCTGTGCCTCTTCTTCTGGGACACTGAGTAAACACAGTGGTCGCTCCCAACAGTGTATATCTCTCCTGAAGCTAACTTTTGCCAGAGCTTAGTCCTCTGGTCGTCGCTCCTCAGTGGAGGGCTCATGATATACTTGTATCCGTCAGGCCTCTTCAATGCCTCCAATGTGAGGGTAAGGTAATGCGGTGTCGTCTCATTGAAGTATCTCATCCCCCTCGAGCGGTAGGACGACATTATGTCCACTGCCTCCCCGGTGGAAGTGTGAACTTGGTACATTGTAACCCCATTCACTAGGGAAGCTATTGAAGCCACCCTGTTAGTTGCTTCTATCTCCACCTCGTCTGGCCTGCTGTAGTAATGATACACTGGTTCAACCTTTCCCTCCATCACGTATTCCTGTACCAGTTCGTTTATTATCTCTCCGTTCTCAGCGTGGATTCCTACCACTCCGCCGTGGGACGAGATCTCACGTATTAGCTTGAACAGCTCACCGTCGCTCACCATGAGCTCTCCCTTGTATGCCATGTAAAGCTTGAAGCTCATCACTCCTCTATCTATCACCTCTGGGATCTGTTCCATTATAGTTGGGTTCACTTCCCGGACTATCATGTGGAGCCCGTAGTCAGAGACTACCTTAGGGTCAGCAGTCTCCCTCCACTTTTGATATGCGCTGAGCAAGTCTTGTCCTTTTGCCGGGGTCACGAAGTCAACGATTGTAGTTACACCACCTCCTACGGCTGCCGAAGTTCCATAGTAAAAGTCGTCAGCGGTGACTTCCCCCATGAATGGAAACTCCATGTGGGTATGGCCGTCTATCAACCCAGGAACGAGATACTTACCTTGAACGTTTAAAGTCTTGTCAGACTGCTCTTGCACGTCCCCTATCTTGACCACTTTTCCTCCTTTCACGCCGACGTCGCCTTCGAAGTAACCTGAGGAAGTGAAGACCTTAGCATTCTTTATGACCAAGTCCAACATAATTTATGAAAAGTTACTTAAAGTTAAAAAATGTCTTTAACGTCGTGAATGAAAAAAGATGACAACAAAAGAAAGATGGCTGTAATCTTTTTCGAAATACCTCCTCGCATGATCGTGAATTATGTTCATTTTATAGTTTTAAGAAATGTCAATTCTTTCTAGATAATCGGAAATGTTTTTTAGCTATTTTTAACATTAGGTTCTCCATGATCGACATAAGCGTAAAGATTGAAGATGTTACGTTCAAGAACCCCTTCCTCGTGGGTTCTGGCCCGACCACGGGAAACCCACAGAAGATAGTGTCAGCGTACAAAGCTGGCTGGGGAGGAGTTGTAACTAAGACCATCGGGGACTCCGTAGTTAGGAAGTCCGTAAGGCCAATGTATGGTTCCATGAAGAAGGGGGAACAGCTCATCGCCTTCGAGAACCTCGAGCTGATAACGGAAGAGACCTTGGAGACTTGGGATAAGTTCCTGAAGGAGTTGAAGCGCGAGACCAAGTTTCCCATAGTGGTGAGCATAATGGGAGGCCCTGATCACGGGGAGTGGATCAGACTAGCGAGGTGGGCTGAGGACAGGGGAGCTGACATGTTAGAGCTGAACTTCGGTTGCCCTCACGGGGAGCCTGAAAAGAAGACCGGAGCTTTCATAGGACAGCACTCCGACTTAGTGTTCTCTTATACTAAGGAAGTGACCTCGACTGTAGGAATCCCAGTCTTGGTTAAGCTGACACCTAACGTAACAGACATAACCGAGACAGCTTCAGAGGCTAGAAGGGCCGGTGCTGTTGGCGTCACTGCGATAAACACCGTGAGTGGAGTGATAGGAGTTGACATAGAGAAAGAACAACCCCTCCCAGAGATAAGTGGAATGTCAGGATACGGAGGCATCTCGGGTCCAGCTGTGAAGCCCATAGGTCTAGGGGCGGTGAGCAGGATAAACCAGTCTGTTAAGACGCAGATAAGCGGAGTAGGAGGAATCATGGACTGGAAGGACGCGGTGGAGTACCTCATGATGGGGGCGTCAACGGTACAGCTAGTAACTTACACCATGCTCAGGGGATTCAACTTCCTAGGCTGGTGGAAGAGGGACTTGATGTCGTTCATGAATAGGAAGGGCTACTCTACCGTGGATGAGATGATAGGTAAAGCGTCAAGGAAGATGACAGACTACGAGACGTTAGAGTCCATAACGAGGAGGAGGACTGACATAGACTCTGAAATATCTAAAGTCAGGGGTGAGATCTATGGTTAAAGTAGGCATGGTACAGATGGGAAGCGTGGAGTCCAAGGGCGCAAACGTCAAGAAGGCCTTGGACTATGCAAGGGACGCTGTTAAGGATGGAGCAGATCTCTTAGTATTCAACGAGCTCTTCACAACCCAGTACTTCGCTGCTGTCGAGGATCCTAAATTCTTCGACCTAGCTGAGCCTGACGACGGTCCTACAGTGAGGGCATTCGTAGAGTTTTCAAAGCAATATGGAGTTGGAGTGGTAGTTACNNTGAGAGCCTTTATGGAATTCTCAAAACAGTATCGAGTTGGAGTGGTAGTTACTTTCTTTGAAGAGGACAAGAAATTCAGGGGAGTGTATTACGATACCTCAGCGTTCATAAAGGGAGGGGAGTACTTGGGAAAATACAGGAAAATACACATACCTCAAGTTCCTGGGTACTACGAGAAGTTTTACTTCAAGCCCGGGATGGGATACCCCGTCTTTGACTTCGGAGACTACAATGTAGGAGGAGTAATATGCTACGATAGACACTTCCCTGAAGGTGTGAGGGCAATCACCTTGAAGGGGGCTGACATTGTGGTTGTTCCAACTACCACAAACTTCTACCCTGAGACGTGGGAGCTGGAGCTCAGAGGACACGGCGCTTTCAACACTGTCTTCGTAGTTGGAGTTAACAGAACCGAGGAGACGTTTCAGGGGAAGGCGATACACTACTTCGGGAAGAGCTTGATAGCAGGTCCATCAGGGGAAGTGGTAAAGGAGATGGGAGAGAGTGAAGGTTACGCTGTGGTCGAGATAGACGTGAACAAGATAAGGGAGAGGAGAAAGAAAGCTCCCTTCCTTCGTGACAGGAGACCTGAGGCCTACGGAGATATCTCTTCTATATACATTGAGAAAGTGTGAAAGAAATATAAGGTATTTCATATACAGAGAGAGAGGAAAAAGGGGGGAAGGATTGTATTACTAATTCTTATCCACGTGAAATCCCTTTAGGTATAGATAATCAAGGAAAAATTTTCACTTTTTTTCTCACTTTTTTCAGTTTTTTTCCTTTCTTTCTCTTTCTCTCTCTTTTTCTTTCTTTTTACCTATCTATTCTCTCTTTTTTTTCTTTTCCCTCTTCTTTTCCTCCCCTTTTTCGTTCATTTTCCCTTGTGTCCTTTCACTCTCTTTCAATTATCTCTCTCTTTTTTTCCTTTCTTTGCTTTTCTTTAAGACATAGAGGGGCATGGAAGAGAGAGGAGAAAAGAGAGAAAAAGGAGTGTTCTTTTCTTAAAGAGAAAGGAGTGCGTGTGTATGTATGTGTACGTATTTTTTCTTTCTCATCACGCTAAATTTATCCCCAGTAAAGAGGAGAGCAGGTTTCCCAGCAAGTAAGTTGCAACCGCAGCTCCCAGCCCTAAAACGCTCATCTCCATTGACTTCTTCCTGGGGTTTACTGAGCTCACTATTCCAATCATGTATCCTACCACAGCAATCGCTATGCCTGATACCACAAATGACGACAAGACACCTTCAAGCCCACCTATTCCTAACATGTAAGGGACTGAAGGGATTATTGCCCCTGTTATGTATGAGCCAGCAGTGACTAGAGCACCTTTAACGGGCGACTTCCCCCCTTTAGGAGATAGGAGATCCTCAGCTCCTCCCACTAATTTACCCGATAGAGAGATGGAGTCTCTTTCGTCTATTCCTATCGAAGTGAGGAACTCCTGTACTCTCTTCCTGACGGACTCTGGGTCAACTCTCTTTTGCAGGGATATCTTATCCCTCTCTTTCTTGGACATCTCCTTCTCTGACTCCGAGGAAAGGAATGAACCAATCCCCATAGACATCATCCCGGATACGCCTATGACAAGTCCTCCCACTGCAACGTAAAGGGGAACCTTCACTGCCCCAGATAGACCCGAGACGGCTGCAAGCACTTCTACAAGCCCATCGCTTATGCCGTAGATGAACTCGCTCACATTTGATGCTACCTGGGAGAGGATCTCTTCGTGGGCCGCCTCGTCCACTGATATGTCGCTCATCATTACCCTTTCCTGGGGTGAGAGGTCGCTTGAGGTGGAAAGTTCAACGTACTTCTTCACGTCGTTGTCCTCACTTCCTTCCCTCAGCTTTATCATCGTGTTGGTTCCTAACACTTTTGATAGCATTGCCATCACCTTGACTTTAGCCACGGAGATTAAGGATGGACTTTTCACCTCCACCCCCCTTATTTTTGCTATCTCCCTCCAGATTGAGGCATGTCTCTCCTCCATCTTAGACATCCTTGACAGGACCTTCTTGACGTTAGGGTCTTTAGCGCGTTTGGAAAGCTCTGCGTAAAGAAGGCTATCTAAAACTTCATCTTGGTAATTCTTGTTAACGTTTATTTCGTTCAACCTTCATACCTTACTTTTAAAGTAGATTAACTGCTATTTAATATTAACTCTAAATTACTCTCGAGGAGATTTTGAAAGAAGATCGAATAGGATAGAATGAAAAGGGTGAAGAGAAGGGGAAAGTGAAGCGTGTTTTAAGATCACGTTAGTCATTGTCAGCGAAATGATTAGGACACGCCTTTTTACACGCTTTCAAATATGCTTCGTCCTTGTTTTGCTAAGACCTTTCAAGAGTGGCAATGTCGATCTAAGCGTTCAAGCCAGGAGTAATGGATCCGGCAGAGAAATTCTTTCCCATCTGTTGACGTACCCACAGCACATTTTCCATTCTCTCGGGTTGACGTGACACACCTTGATTTCAGCTTGACCTTCGTATCTACATATTCTAAGGTTTCTAAATTGAGCTAGGTCTCGGGTTTTCTAAAACCATGTTAAGTTTATGCATTTTTTCCTCTCTCCAGTCGCTAGAACGCTATCGCTTGCTGAAAGTTTAGACTCACCTTTCATGGAACATCCCAAAATA
>DAHF01000003.1:14494-20457 GCA_002495845.1 Sulfolobus sp. UBA167 | reverse complement strand
TAGAATGATCGATATTCTCACATGTTGTGACGCGTTTAAAAGGCTGAGCGACGGCAGGCTCATGATGGAGGTCCAAGGTATAAGGATATTTCTCAAGGAAGAGCAGACATTTGGAATAGTTCGCGATTTCACCTTAAAGTCCACTAACTATAACTTGACGTGCAGGATAGTGTTCGACGAAAGGAAGGATAAAGTCATCGTAGTCTCATGTACGGGTTTCAAGAGCGACAAGGTCAAGGCTATGATTGAGGAGTCCATGAAAAGGGCTGGACTGCTTTACAAAATGGACTGAAGTCTGTTAAGGGATAAGAATCTAAATATTTCTCTTTTCTTCTAGAATATTCAGTGTAAGAGTTAAATCAAATCAGAGAAACTCTTTCAATGAAGATCGGGATAAATGACTCTCCCTCCTATATCAAATAACTACGTGAAGGCATTAAGTGTCTTATCCTGGTTAAAAGGGATGGAACATGAAAAATGGAAAAGGAGTGATTCATTCACAACTCATTGACCATCTCTACTCAACGAGAGAAAAAGAGCGAATCGATGAGTGTAACTTGCAGGTTGAGGAGAAAGTCAGTTATCTTAACAGAGTTATGGAATTTTCCACCAGTTTTGTCTAGCTTAGAAAAGTTTTTTTATTAACAGCGCGAAGGAGTATTTATGTTCGGTAAGAAGAAGGATAATAAAGACAACAAGAAAGACAACGTGGACAAACCTAGTGATCCTTTCATGGACATGTTTGAAAGGATGATAAAGGAACAGGAAGAAGTGATTAGATCAATGTTCGGAGACATCGATAACAATTTCTCTAATTCAGTTGTGACTAGGGTCAGCATCGGCCCCGACGGAAAGCCGAAGGTGGAGAAGTTCGTCAACGGAGTACCGGTAGGACAAGAGGAAAATGAAGACGTAGAGCCTGAAATAGTTGAGTCCAACGATAAAGTGATACTTACAATGGAGTTACCAGGGGTGGACAAGGACAAGCTATCCGTAAGGTTGAAGAATAAAGTGAAGGTAATTGTCACCACTGAGGATTTTAGGAAGGAAGTGAGTCTTCCAGGTCCAGTGTCGCTGATATCAGCGAGGTTTAAGAACGGTGTACTCTCATGTACCTTCCACAAGGAGTACATGAATAGTGAGGAGGAAATCCACTTAGAATGAGAAATCACGTGGACTACTAAATCTGTTTATCTGTTGCTGTTATTATCAATGTTTTAAAGGGTAGCTGAGATGAAATATTAAATGGATCTGATTAAGCTTACGTCGAGGCTCGTCGAACTACCCTCAATTTCGAATAGTACCTCTCTGAGGGACACTGCAGAGTTTATAGCAGAGTGGTTACACGATGAAGGAGCAAACGCAGAGATACTGGAGCTAGACAGGGGATATCCGATCGTAGCATCGAAGAGCATGAAGACTAACAACAGGACTATCATGCTCAACGGCCACTTCGACGTAGTACCTCCTGGGGACGTTAAGGCGTGGAAGTACCCTCCTTTCTCCCCAACCGTGATTGAAGGTAAGATGTTTGGAAGGGGTACTGCTGACATGAAGGCGGGACTGGCAGTTTTCATGCAACTTTACGTTGAGCTAGTCGATAAGCTTGACTATAACCTCATATTCACAGCAGTCCCTGACGAAGAGACTGGAGGAGAGCATGGTAGCAAGAGGCTCTCGGAGATTTATAAGCCAGACCTAGTCCTGATATCTGAGCCAACTGGAAAGGACAAGATAGTCCTGGGTGAGAAAGGCATGATCACCCTCAGGCTAAGGGCTAGGGGTAGGAGCTCCCACAGCAGTATCCCTTCACATGGAGAGAACGCTATCATGAAGATGGCAAACGACATAAAGCGACTTTCTTCCATAGACATAATGGAGGAGTCCCCAGTGATGGAATCGGAGCCCGAGTTCAGAGAGGACATGAGGCGAGTCACAGTTAACGTGGGTACAGTGAAAGGAGGGATCAAGTCTAACGTAGTCCCGGATTACTGTGAAGCTGAAGTGGACGTAAGAGTTCCGTTAAGTATAGGGCTCGAAGACGTTATGGAGAGAATAAAGGGATCAGTAAAGGAGAGCGAAGTAGAGGTAGTGAGCTCCTCTCCACCTAACTTCACTCACCCCTCAACACCCCACGTCCAAGTACTGGAGAAGGCTATACTAGAGGTTACAGGAAACTCTCCTGCTAAAGTAGCCGTACCTTACAGTACGGATGGGAAACACTTCAGGAGGAACGGAACTTCCGTTATAGTCTACGGTCCTGGAACTATAAAGAACGCTCATTCGATAGACGAGTCCGTAGATATAGACGAAGTTAATACTGTGTACAAGGTATACTCAAACTTTTTGAGAAACATTAGGTTCTAGACTTTAGTGTTTTTAATTGTTTTAGTATAGAAAAGTTTTTATCCTGCTTATTTAGAGGAGTAAGGAATGGAGCGAAGGCAAAGGTTCATCGTCATAGGACTAATTACCATGCTATTTAACTCACTCTATCAGTACTCCTGGAACGCCCTTGAACCACTCTTCAGATCTGGCTTTCACGTCTCCCTAGTTCAGGTCGAGGTAGCGTTCACCTTGTTCACCATTTTCTCAACCGGTTTCCAGACCGTGGGAGGTCACTTTGCCGACAAGCAAGGCCCTAGGAGGATAGGGATAATCTCAGCAATATTTGCAGCTGTTGGATTCCTCGGGACGTCTTTCTCCACTTCCATTTACGAGTTCTACGCTTGGTGGTCGCTTGGGAGCGTCGGTGAGGGGATACTTTACGGGATAGCTTCCAATCTCGCAGTTAAGTGGTATGCTGACAGGAGAGGTCTAGCTACGGGGCTGGTGTCATTAGGCTTCGGGGTAGGTGCTTCAGTTATAAACCCATTGATAGAGACCTTTTCGTCCTTCAGGGAACCTACCCTCTTCATAGGTCTTTCAGAGATAATAGCTTTACCCGTCCTAATGTGGTTCGTCGAATATCCCAAGAAGCAGAACCCTGGGAGGACGCCTAGCGAACTGCTAAAGACTTGGGGTTGGTGGTTCCTATACCTTTCGTTTGTCGTAACAGCGGTCCCCTTGACGGTGATGTCCTCTTCCTTAGCTTACTTAGCTAGGGACTTCTCCCCCCAGTACTTAGCCTTGCTGATAAGCGTATTTCCACTTATGAGCGGAGTGAGCAGACCCATCCTAGGGCACATCTCAGATAAGATAGGAAGAACAAAGTCGGTAGCTATGACCGACTTGATGATGTTCCTTGGGTCGATTCTCCTCTTAGCAGGGTTTTTGCCGTTTTCAGCGGTCATCATAGGTTTCTTTGGAGGGTCGACGATAACCTTGTATTTCTCTCTTGTTGGAGACCTCTTCGGTTCCAAGTTTTCCACCTCGAACAACGCTATTCTCTACACTGGGAAGGCAATTGCAGGAGTCCTTGGCGGAGTGGTATTCAGCTACCTCTTCTTGATATCCCACGTGGGGTCGTTCGTGTACGTGTCTATGTCTAGTATAGTAGGACTGTTGTTTCTCTTAATCTCTGTGAAGACCGTGAGGTCAGAGAACAAAAAGAAGGGAAGCTCTTTCGTCATATCTTAGTTCTCTGTAGTTCCGTATCAAGATGTCTGAACTTTGCGAGTAACATATGTTATCAAGGAGAGGTGCGTATTGTCTCCTTTTTTACTTTACAAAAACTATGAAACCCTTGCTGGGCGGAGAGATGAAGATTTGAATGGTTTCTTGTCATGTTCTAGTGACGCTAATGACGCTCTAGCTCTATTGATGGCTCAATAGAACTGTAGAGAGAGCAACAAGTATTATCTCTTCCCCGGGATCCTGAGGTATTCTATGACTAATCTCCATAGGATGCTCTCCATGGATAATATAAACTAAATCATTTGTATAAAATTCAATAAATGCTCTATAATGTGAGAATTCTATGCATCTATAAAATCTTTTTCAAATTTTTTGCAGTTAATCATATTTTTATCTCCTTTATTGTACTATAATATAACATAAAATTTCTCTTGTTATGATTTATATTTTATCAGAATAGCAAACTATTACGCTTGGCGACTTACGCGTCTATTGTGAATTCTTTTTATTTCTATAAGAATAGATAAGCATAATTCATTCTACATTTTGAAGACGTGAATGTTAGAGTAGGAAAAGAGCCTCGTGGCAAGATGAAAGTCATGCCATCTTACCATCATCAGTTATCTTCTTCTCCTCTTCCTTGTATTTCTTCAGCATAGACGAGAATGTTAGAAGTCCCTTTAGCTTCCCGTGTTCTACTACTGGTATTGAAGTTGACCTTGACATTACCATTATCTCCCATGCGTGCTCCAAGGTCGAGTCAGGGTCTATAATAGGTGACCCCTTGACTAGGGAATCCTTTACAGACCCCTTGAAGTCACGGGAGTAAACTACACCAACGAAGTTCATATCTTCATCGACTACAGGAAGGGAGCGCAGGTCATTCTCGTTCATGAGGGAGAGCGCCTTCTCCATGGTATCCGTAACCTTGACGAAAGATTGATCGTCGAGCTCACAGTATCTCACCTTTATCTTTTCTAGGAGGGGAGTCTCGAACTCTGCCATGTGTACTGGGGAGTCCTTTCTAGACTCTGGAAGGCCCTCTATGAGGGAGTACTTTCCGGATATCAAGAAGGATAAGGCAACCGCTATCATAGTTCCGGGAATCAGCTGTAGGCTATCAGTGATTTCAGTGACCAAGATGATTGATGAGAGGGGTACCTTGACTGAGCCAGCCAGGAAGGAGACCATTCCTATAATGACGAAGGGAGCTACATATGGTACAACTGACGGAATCAAGTGGTTGAACAGAATTCCAATGTCTAGTCCAGCGAAGGAGCCTATTACTAGCCCTGGAGCGAAAATCCCTCCGCTTCCACCACTTCCTACTGTGAGGTCCGTCGCCATTATCTTGGCGAAGGGGAGGAGGATCAGAAGCACTAAGAGTGGGACGGAAGAGGTGAAGCGTGACAGCTCTTCGAGTTCTGCTATGTCTATCCATCCATATCCCTTTCCTATTACCTCAGGGAAAAGTATTGCAATTCCTCCAGCGAGCACGCCCCCAAAGAAGGGGGAGATGCCCAACGGAATCCTCGAGAACCACTTCCTGATGAAGTTGAACGTTCTCACGTAAACTATGGAAAGAAGACCTATCAGGACCCCCACCAAGGCGTAGAGGGGAAGCCGTATTGGGTTAAAAGGTATATCGTATTCCCCTAGCAGGGGAGAGTAACCCGTGAAGTACCCGTAAATCGCGTACCCTACAGACGACGATACTAAAGACGGGAAGATAATGTCGGGTTCAAGGTCTCTCCTGTAGAGTATCTCAGCTGAGAGGAGTGCCCCGGCTATAGGGCTCTTGAACACTATTCCTATCCCAGTCCCTATACCTATCGCGATTGCTCTCCTCCTGTCCTCGAAGGACATACCCAAGAACCTTGTGATTGAATTACCTAAGACCGCGCTTATCATCGCAGACGGACCTTCGTCTCCAGCGCTCCCCCCAGAGCCGAGGGTAATCGCTGAGGCTATGAGCTTCAGCGGAGCTAAGTACCACTTCAAGGTTCTTGAGTTGTGGTAAGAGGAAATGGAATAGTCAGTACCGCTTCCCTTAATATCAGGAAAGAAGTGTAAAATAATACCGACCATTAGACCTCCGAGTCCCAGAGAGAGTGGCAACAGGAGAGGAAACATCCGAGACGGAGAGGGGAAAGCAATGGTCTCCTCTCCAAGAGGGGTGGGAGGTACAATTCCTGTTATTTCAGTTAGAATAGCAAACGTGAACAAGTCTGTCAGGAGGTGAAATATAGTAATTGCGACTCCAGAAGCAACTCCTATTAGCAGGCCCATGAGGAGGGATCTTTCATAGTAAGGCAGTGTTCTGATGTCCGTCTTAAGGTTCATTATTACTTGATTTGTGACAAGAAGATAAAACTTACTTTATGCTA
>DAHF01000003.1:0-14464 GCA_002495845.1 Sulfolobus sp. UBA167 | reverse complement strand
TAATAAGATTCAAACAGGTAAAATGGTTTTGTGGTCTATCAGGTTAGATAAAATAACTTATAAGAGATTGATGATGTAGGAAGAAATCATTTACGTTTGATGCATGTACATTATATGATTTACATACACACACTAATGGATACGAACTTGTCTGATCGCAATACTGAAGTGACTTAGAAGGCTCAAGAACGCTGGTTTCCAATCTAGAATGAAGGATTACGTGGCTTTTTCATCCCTCGTCCTTGGATCTCAGAAGATTAGCTTTCTCAAGAAATTCCCTAAGACTACCGCGATTATGCCAGACATGATCACCCACATGGCCACAGCCGTGGTAACTTCCTGGGACGGCGTGTAAGGAGAGAAGGGAAATCCAACGTTAGAGTAAGCCGGGATCTGGAGGAGGAGCACTATGGAGAGGAAAGTGTCAGCCGACATCCACACGACGAAGAGGGACAACCAAGTGAGGGTGGACATCGAAGAAGACGACATACCTATGAGAATACCTGAAGCTATCATCGACACGTCGCAAGCCAATCTAAAGGCCAAGTCGCTTCCAGCTAAAGCGTAAAAGAGAGGGACGTGCCAGAGCACTAAGAGAGAGGCAGCTGGGACGAGGAGGAACAGTTTTCCCCTCAACCATCTAAATGCCATAAGGAATCCTGCTATAACCAGAACGTAGTGGCTAGTCATGAAGAGCCACTCATGTGCAGTCTCCATACCCTCCGTGAATGGGTTCATGGTAAGCGCGATCAGGAGTAGAGATGTCAGGCTCATCGCTGTTCTTCTATTCTTATTACTATGTGCTACTTCCTTGTCATGTATTACTTCCTTCATTATATTCCATATAATGCTTCCACGCTTAAAAATTTTTCTTTTAATAAAATAAAAGAAAAAATAGCGACTTTAGTTAGTAAAATCTAAAAATTCATCAGAAAAGTATAACGAAAAAAATTACCTTGAATAGACTACATGGTGATACAAGTTGATCGCGTACCCCCACAGGAACACTATGACTCCTAGGTCTATCCCTGCAAGAGAGGATGCAGTTCCCACACTGGGCAACCTAGTCATCAGGAAGAGCAGGAAGACTGTTACTATGAATATCACGGGGATCGCATAAAAGCTGACCTCCCTGGACGCTGAGGCGTAAGAGGAACCGAAAGCCTTTATCATCTTAGATGAGAAATGGTAAGCGAAGGCTCCCGCTAAAGGTATCAAGAGCAGTCCTGCCATAGAAGGTTTGAAAAGGAAGTCTCCGAAAGCGCCTGCTAAGAAGAGTATGCTTACAGAGGTCCCTAGAACAGAGGTAGGTCCACTAAGGGAGATTTTAGCAGATGGGCTTTCCAATGTCTTTTCCTTCTTTCTTCCGGAAACGTAGATTATAGCCCCTATCAGGACTGCGGGTATTCCCAGTATTTCCAGCTGCTGCGTAAATGGGGCGGGAACACCAGGATCTAGGTATCCCCAGATGGACAACGCAACGAGGGAGTAGGCGAACATCGACATTACCCAAGTCCAGAACTTCCTGCTGCTTATGAACATCAGCTGGCTGTTCTCGAAGAACGGTATAAGCATTATTATAACCAGCCCTATTACTAAGACTGATATCACCATGGAAGGTAGTAAAGGTAAACCGTTAGGCAAAAGGAAGTCCACGAACTTATACAAGAACAGGAAGAACCATGGAGGATATGGAGCAGTGCTAATAGCTGCAGCTGTGAACGCTTGTGGCGCAGGGAACGGGTTTACCACCAATGGCAAAGATACCTTAAGGCCGAAGAAAGTTCCTTCGTTCAGGTTTACCAGTACGTTAGGTACTATGAGTATTACTCCCCACGTCATGAGCAGTATGGATAGCATATAGACGAAGTTTCTCGGCCACCATGGGTTGAACCTCTGTTGTTCTTCAATGGTGTAGTAAGCAGGGACTTTAGGCTTGTCCTTCACTGACGGAGTCATACCGTACCTTTCCGAGAGCATTAGGTGAACTGTGAAGAGCAGTCCGATTAAAGCTACCATGATTATGTGCCAACCGAGCAATCTGTCGAAGAACTCGCTCCTAACTATTGGATTTGAGGACTGTACCGCATCAATTCCGGGGCCGAAGAGCCAGCCTACTATAGTTGTGGCTCCCGGGAAACCAGTACCGATTAGAAGTGAAGCTCCTATATCGACAGCGTCGATCCCCAGGACGTCTCCGACCATGCTGTAACCGAAGAATGATGCTCCCAAAGTTAGAGCCAATAGAAGCACTCCTGTGATCCACTGGAGCTCTCTAGGTTTCTTATAAGCTCCCTTGAAATAATTTCTAAACATGTGAATGTAAACTAGGACTATCATGATGTACGCCCCGTAAAGGTGGCTGAAGAGAAGCACCGACCCGTATGGGATAGTGTTGATAATAGCTTCAGTTTGGCCGTAAGCGTTTGCGGGCTCGTAAAGGAGGAGGAGAATCAAACCAGTTATCACTGTATAGAAGAAGCTAGCTGCCACCATTGCTCCTAGCCAGTAAGAAGGACTGTACATGTAGTCTGGAGTCCTGAACAGTGGGGCTTCGTCTATTCCTACTCTATCTAGAATTTCTCCCAGCAATCCTCTCTTTTTTTCCTGTTTTTTCTCCTTCATGTTCTCGCCCTCTTTATCTCTCTTATTTTCGCTTCTTTCCTTTCCTTTTTCAGGGTCTCTTTCAGGATCTTCCATTCTTATCACCGTTTAACCTGAGGTTGCTCCTCACCGCGTTTATTCCTCCTTTGCCCCTCTCGATCATGAAGGACGGAGGTTGGGAAGGAGAGAATGACGTCACTTTATCCTTTACAGGAGTTCCAGCCCTCACGTATTCAGCTATTGCCGTGGAAATGGTGAGCACAAGTCCGGGTATTCCGATTTCAGCTAGGAAGGACATGAGTTGCATGTAGTCGGTAAACATCGGAGGATAAGCTATAACCCTCCTTAGAAGTCCCAAGTAGCCTGCTATTGTCATAGTGTATCCTACGCCTACGAAAGGAACTGTCCAGAGGAGGATCCCTGCCAACATCAAGTTCCTCGACTTCCTTCCGTACTCCACGTTGGGCCTAGAAGTCTTCAATAGGTCTAAGAACACTCCCGTGAAGCCGACAAGGATGAGGGTCCATATCACTAGATGGAAGTGACCCACTACGTAGTATGTGTTGTGGACTACACCATTGATCAAATTTATTGGAAGCGGGAGGGCCTGAACTCCTCCTATTATGAATCCGATGAGGGCTATGAGAAAGGTCATCCCTAGGGGATCCTTGTAATTGTATCCCTTACCGGTGAGTATTGTGAGTCCCAAGTTCAGGACCGTAAGTCCAGATCCGGAGGCTAAGACTAAGGTGGACACCGTTATCCATGCCCTCAAGTCAGTGGGTAACGGAAAGGTCTGTAAGTGATGCACCCAAATGAGCATAGACCCAATGGCAAGGAGGAATATGTTTAGCCTTGCCCATTTCTCGCTGAACAGCGATCTCCTAGCGTAGATGGGGATGTAGTAATACAAAGCCCCGAACAGCGGGAAAGGTACGTAGTAGACCACAGGATGTCCGTAGAACCAGAAGAGTATTACCCAGAGCAAGGGATTGACCTTCACTATCGACGGTAACCATATAGCGAGGACGTACCAGAGCTCTGCAGCAGTGAGGGCAGGCAGAGTGACTCCTATCACGAGGGCGAAAGCTATACCGTACGCTGCGAAGATGTTGACCTTCTCTTCCTTCTTCTTTGTCAGGTAAGAGTCGACCACGAGGATCAGCGAAGCAGCTGCTCCTGCAGCGCTGTTGAAGGCAAGGAAGAGGTAAGCTAATCCCATTACTGCTCCATGGTAAAGCCTGAACGCTTGGAATGCAGCGTTGTCTGTTATGGCTAAAGGCGGGTACATGTACCAGCCCATGTCGGGACCTCCGAACAGTGCCAGAGCTAGGGATATGTTAGCTATCCAGAAAAGTGAGGTCACAGCACGCACGTGAACTACTGAAAGGTTTGATTTATATATAGAATAAAGTATCACAGCTAGTGCTGCGTCAGGCACCAGACCCAACATTGCAGACCAACCGTGTATAGTAAGCGCAGTATAGTATACTGGTCCTACAGCGGGGGAATTAGAGTTGTAGACCAAGTATGTCCTCATGTTCATTGCGGCTGTCCCTAGAGTGATGAGCCACGCAATAGACCCTAGCATGTATAGCCACGTTAACCCTAAGGTATCTTTAGGCTTTGCCACACCCTTAGCCTTCAAGAGAAATTCCTTGATTGCCTCTTGGATCAATCTCGTTCCCATTTTAACATAAGATGAAAATAATTGATTTCTTTCCATTTATTTCACCTCTAATGTTCCGGTCCAATACGAGAAATTATACCCCGCGTACTCAGGGTCACGCCATGTGAAGTTCCCCGGCGAGGAAGGCGTCACGAAATAGATGTAGCTAATATAACCAGGGACGGCGTTAACGTTGACAACGCCGTCGGGAAACCTCATGAAGAAGCCGGTAATCACTTGCTGAGAGTGGAGAATTATAACGACTGGCTCGCTTGTGTTAGCTACTACCAAGTCAGGGTTGAATCCATTGAACCCTACTGACATGTTGACAACCAGCATTCCGTTTATCACTTCTTCTTGCTTACCTTTTGCATGTGCTTGGAAGTAACTCACAGCGTTCTGTGCGTCCGCCGGCATCCCGCTCTTCAGAGGCAATCCGTATCTATAGCTCGTGCTTGACCCGTTCGTGACTCCTACTATGTTCCACGCTACAAATACTCCTACGAGGATCAGCATTACCACAAACCAAGCCACTTCAGCGTGTTCCTTTATCTTCTCCGAGAAACTCATTTTCCTCAAAACGAAAATCTTACCAATAGCTTAAAAAACTTTTTTTGATAAGTTAATATGTTTTCAATAGTTTCAACAATATGTAAACTATGTTACGTTTCATAACTCATAAAATTTAATAAAAATATTAAACATTTTTGTCTATAAATCTTCTAAAATTTATACATTGTAAAATATATTTTTAAAAAAACTAATTGATAGTTTAGATAGTTAATATTAGATAATATTGTAGATTGTAATAGAAAAGTTTTTATGAAACGTTCTTTACAGATCGTATTGATGAACCTTGAGAAAGGTAATCATTAGTAGGGACGATCTAGCGTTCGCGTGGAAGCTAGTATGGAAGATGAGGCACGGAAAGGAAAAGTTTGATGAAGAGAAATTCATAAAGGCAGGAAGAGGTTATCTGTACAACTACGCCGAACAGAACGTAGGTCCGCTGAGCTCTTCAAGGAGGGCATTTCTGAAGGGCATCTTGATCGGGATAGGTGTAGTAACAGTTGCGTCTGCCCTTCCCCTCGTCTCAGTGTTGAACCCTCAAGAGGTCACGTTAAAGAGCTTCCCTTGGATGGTAATAGTTGACTCAAACGGGAACCCCTTGAAGGCGTCCACTTTCCCCGTGAATGACCCCACCATTATGCTTTTCCAATACCCCATGCTAGGCGACATAACTTTCCTCCTCAACATGGGAGACGAGAACGACAAACCAGTAGCGATACCCCCAGCTAAGGTGACCATACCGGAGAACGGAGCTACGTACGATTTCCCCGGAGGTGTAGGGCCTAACAAGTCAATAGTTGCCTATAGTGCCATATGCCAACACCTAGGCTGTGCCCCACCCGAGATACACTTCTACCCTCCTAAGTACTTCTCGCCGGGAGGAAACGTACCAGACTTCCTTCCCTCAAGCGCATATCAGGCAGCATTGGCAGCTGGAGCGAAGAGTATAATACACTGTGACTGCCACGGGTCTACTTATGACCCATGGCATGGAGCTGCAGTGGTAACAGGTCCCACGGTGCGTCCGCTTCCTTACGTGCAGCTTTACTGGGACCAAGACACGGACTTCCTTTACGCTGTGTCCATGAACACTAAAGCCCCTCCGATCATGGACCATACGTCAGATCTGGAGGGAGCAGCTTACTTGGACTCTTACGACGAGAAGACCCAGTGCGGGAAGTTGGTGCTGAGCAAGGATCAGAAGCCTTCGAACTGCTATACGGAGGTTCAGAGCGACGGTAACACCTTCTCAGGCGATTCATCATGAACAAGCTGGGAGTCATTATCCTGGGGCTGATCTTCGGGGCTACAGCTGCCTTCGCCGCGTTCATAGCATATACTATACTCTGGAACTCCTCTCCGGTGGATTTGCTGTCCTTCGTGAAGGCTTTAGAAATGTTTATAAAGTAATCTTTTTCTTTTCAAACTCAGGAGGGGAAAATATTATGATAGGAAAAGCAAATCTGAACTTCATGATAGGGGTCGCACTATTTTTTATTATTCTCTCTATACCTTTAGATTTCTTTCTAGCTTCTACAATAGGAGTAGCGTCAACTACGATAGTAGATGCAGCGCTCTACATAGTCCTTGCGTCGGCAGCGTTTATGATGGTTTTTTATAAAGAGTTTTACTAATTACAAAACTTTTGAAAATAAGATTTTAAAACTCTTTTTTCTCTACTTTTTCTTGATACAGATGAGCAAGTCAGTAATGGAAATATACGATCAAGTTAACTCTGTAATGTCAAAGAACGAGTACGTCCCTGCTATTGCAGCTCTAGAGCTGATCTCTCTTCTGATCACTTACGTTGCGGGGATGGGAATAGCGGTTTACAAGCTCCCTCTGCTCGGAGTTCCGATAACAGCTCACATATACGCTGCGGCAGCCGACGTAGTCTTGGTAATCTTCCTTTACGGTGCCGCTGCCAGGAGCAGTAGGCTGGCGTTGAAGGTTATATCATTAATAGACGCGCTCTGCATAATAGGTGCAGCCTTCTCAGGGCTTTTCTACTTCGGTGGATTCTCCTTCCCTATTTATGCTCTAGGTATGGGAACTGGCTTCGTCCTAGGGGTTGCAGTCACTTCCTTCCTGTTGTTTTACTCAGTAAGAAGATAACGTTTAAAAATAAAGAGAAATATTTATTTACTGCATTTTTCAATATTAACTTGATCGATCATGACAGAAAATCTAACTAGGAATAAGCCAGTCTTGATAGCCTCATCAGTAGAGACGTTACTCCTAATAGGCGCATTTCTAGCAGGCACTGCAACGCTCCTCAACGATCAGTTTCCCTTAAATCAAACTTGGATGGCCGCGCTTCTCTCGTCTCACTTAAGCTTGGCTATTTTGAGCGGACTGGGCGCTGTGCTTCTTTTCGCCTTGACTTACCTGAGCGACAGGAAGGACTTGTTCTACATGGGGCTAGCTACCGTTCTGGCTGTAGGTCTTGCCGCGGCTGGTGGTTTAGCTTTCTATAGCACTTACAACTACGACTTCTCGTACCTCATGGCCCTTTCGTTCGTTGTGGCTATAATACCTTCATCGGGATGTATAGCGTTGTCAATTTGAGATGACGCAAATTGGTCCCAATAGCGTTCGCGCTGAACGTGATACACGGTTTCTTCGGGCTCATCTATTACGGTGCTACGACTCTCTTCGGGATCATGATAGTGCCTAAGCTAGGAAAGGTATCGGCTGAATCCGTGAGGGAGCTGAGGAGTTTCCTTCCAGGGGTAGTAACGTTCATTCAGTCATCCGGTATAATTACTATAGTGTTTGGAGCGGGGCAGTTCCTCCATTACATGATAGGGTATTACAAAGGAGGAGGATTAGGGGAAGTTTACGGTGTGCTCTTTGGATCCGGATGGGGATTGAGCGTACTGATAGGCGGGATATTCGGAATCCTAGGTCTCCTGACGGGAGGTCTTGTTAAAAGGGACATGGATAGGATGATGAGCCTTTACAGGAACATTCTCCCAGACGACGAAATGCTGGTGCAAGCTAGAAAGTCCCTCCAAAGGAGCTCTATGATCGGCACGATACTCTTGACTATCTCGGTAATCCTCATGTTAGTTGCGGTGACCTTTCTACCGCTCCCGAGTTGACGTTGAAATCCCACACGAAGTTAGTCTTCACGTCCTCATTTTCAACCTTTTTGTGGGATAGTGCTTAGATAGCTTAGTCGCAACCCACATTGTTGATCTCTCCCCTTCTAGCTTTCTCGTATGCCTTTCTAGTGAGGGAATCTGCCTCCTTGTTCATTTCACGGGGTACCCAGACGAATGTGGCATTTATCTCAGAGGCTATCTCGAGTGCCCTTTCGTAAAGCTTTTTTATCCTCTCTGACTTCACCTTGTACTCTCCGCTGAGCTGTCTTATGACTAGCTGGCTGTCTCCCCTTATCTCCGGACTTTGGGCATTTAGCCTCTTCATCTCAGTGAGGAGACATAGTACCCCAGTATACTCTGCAACATTATTCGTGGAGGAAGGTGAGAAAGGCTCCGCAGCTAGGCCATATCCTTCCTTCACCTTCACGCTATCGTCATAGATAACGTATCCATAAGTCGCTATTCCCCCTGGGTTCTTAGGTTCACAGAGCCCGTCGAAGTACCCAATCATGGGATGGAGTATAAAGGTGGAAAAATAAAACGCTTGCCCCTGCATCAGCTAGATATCTCTCGATTCACGTAGTTTCGCTTCAGTAACGTCAAGGTTTAATGTTTACAGTCAGATGAGAATCTTATGGACAGAAAAATAGAGTACCTTATACAAGGTAGGCACACCATGGACGGGGCAGGAGTTAAGCTTTACCGGGTCTTCGGGGGACCTAACACGGTAGAGCTAACAGATCCTTTCCTTCTCCTAGACTTCTTCGGTTCCGACAAGAAGTCCGATTACATCAACGGCTTCCCATGGCACCCCCACAGGGGGATAGAGACTGTGACATATCAAATAGAGGGTTCAACGGAACACGAGGACAGCGAGGGGAATAAGGGGGTCATACATCAAGGAGACCTTCAATGGATGACTGCGGGGAGCGGGATATTTCATCAGGAGATGCCCCGTCCTGAGGGTGAGAGCGAAAGGGTAGTAGGTTTTCAACTATGGATAAATCTTCCAGCATCGGAGAAGATGACTTACCCTGTTTACAGGGACGTTAAAAGGAAGGACTCTGAGGAGAGGGATCATTGGGGGAAGTTCAGGGTAATAGCAGGTGAATTCATGGGTATAGTCGGACCTGTCAGAGCTGGAAGAAGGGTAGACCCACTTTACGTCGACTTGGAGATAAACCCTGAGAACGATGTAACCTTTGACCCGGGAAGTCAAAGGAATGTGCTTGTCTACGTTATGGAAGGGAAAGTGAGATTAGGAGATAGTCCAGAGCTAGAGGAGGGACAGTTAGCTGTAATGAGTCAAGGCGAGCTGTTAAAGATTTCAACTGGAGAGAGTAAGACCAGAGTCCTCGTTCTTGGAGGGAAGCCCTTGAAGGAGCCAGTAGCATGGTACGGGCCCATAGTAATGAATACCGACGAGGAAATACATGAGGCATTATCGGAGCTGAACAACGGTACGTTCGTGAAGGAGAAGAGACCTAGAGTGGAGTGAACATCCAGAGTCTTGGAGCGAGACGAGGGTCATGAAAGAACTCTACCCCTTCATTCTCAAAAATCTTTTCCCCTCTTTTTAAATCCTCTGGAGATTCAGTGACGCGATGCTTAGTTGATCTGTTGAATATTTTTTACATTAATTTTTACTATTATCTTCTTTTCAATTGACCTCAAGTTCTACAATTTAGCTTGTGAGTTCTCTCTAAACGTTTGCTAAAATTCAACAAACCCACAAGGCATCCATTCCCTCTTTCTCTTTCTGCTGTTTTCAGAGTTAGGCTGGAGTTTCTCTCCTCTAAGGAGTGAGGATGACTTTCTTTACGAACAACTTCATCTATATTTAACCTAAATAAGGACTTCAGCGAACTCAATATTGATGGAGAAAAAGAAGTCTTTGAAAATAGGCAAGGCAATAGTCTTCCCTGGGAGTCCCAACACTTTGACCTATGAAGGCATAGTAGTTGACTTGGGTGGAAGGAACTCTGACCTCAGGATAGATGCAGAATCGCAAATAGCTACCCATGGTCACTCGGACCATATAGCAGGTCTCTTCTTAGACGCTCGGAAAAAATACCTTCCTCCGGAGGACATGTGGGGCATCTCACTCATGGGGAGGAGGATGGCGGTTTATGGATTCTCTTGCGCCGACTCCGCTCTGTTCACCTATGACCTAATCAAGGAAGACCTACAAGCCACGTTCAGCGACCCTGGGGTGCAGATGTTGAAGACCCCAGGTCATACGCCAGGTCACACCTCGTACCTGATAGGTGAAGTCTTATATGCCGGTGACGCGTTCTTCGGCCAGAGGGTTTTAGAAGGTTTCGTGTTTCCCTTCTATGTTGACTTCTGGAGAGCCATGGAGTCCCTCAACCTGATAAAGGAGGAATCTAGGTCAGTTGAAGGTATAGTCATTTCACACGGTCCAGTTTATGAAAAGAGGAAGATGGTAGAGCTAATAGATTTCAACCTGAAGTACGGCGAGAAGTTGGTCTCCCATGTCAAGAATGCCCTCTCTGACTGGGCGACTTCCCAGCAAGTTGTTGTCAGAGTTATGGAAAGTTTAGGTAAAAAGGGAGATGAAATATCTCCAACGTCGGTGATAATGAACGAAAAGACTGCTCTTTCCATAATATCCGGACTGAAAGTGGAATATCAGACCACGGAAGAAGGAGTTAAATATAGAGCAAGGTGAAGGAAAGGGTTCTTCCAAGACTTCAACTTGACATTAAATTCACATGTCACTTGAAAAGAAGGCAAAAGATAAGAAAGGGAAGAAGGGAAAAAAGTGAAAAAGTAAAAGTATGTGAAGAACAAGAAAAATACCTATCTCTCGAGAAGAGTCTAGTTAGACTGATGTTTACTTGTCCTCTCCTTTTAAACCTCTCATGTTTATCTTGAAGTGTTTCTTCAACATCTCCCCTTTCTCTCCTCCTATGTCTAAGTCCTCTTCGCTGATGTTGAACTCCCCTTTCTGGACTAGCTCAAGGTATTCCTGCAGGAACTTTCCGTCCACAATACCCCCATGGGATAAACCGACAGAGAAAGGAGATAGCGATATCTGCTTCCTTATGCTCTCTTTGTACCCTTCGAGGTCTATTGGTGGGGGAGTGGTGGGCATGATAACTCCATTCAGTACAGCGCCAGCGGAGTCTCCTGCGAAGAGCATCCCTTCGTAGAACAGGGAAATGTGATGTTTAGCGTGTCCCGGTGTATAGACTACCCTGATCTTCTTTCCGCCTAAATCTATCGCGTCCCCGTCATTAACCTCTATCACGTCTTCCCTGGCCTTTTCTACCTCGCCGTAAATGTCTACAAGGTCTCCTAGCACTTCCCTGGCGCTCTCGTTAAGCCTCTTCACCCCGTCATCTGTGGTAAGGTACTTCCTGTAACCGGATTTCAACACCAACTTCGCTTCCTTATATCTCTCCATGGTTTCCTTTACGAGACCTACGTGGTCTATGTGAAGGTGAGTCAAGACGACGTAGCTCGCAGTGTCGACGAACCCAAGATCAACCACTGAATTTGAAGGGCCTGGGTCTATTATCGCAGTCTTCTCTCCGCATATCACGTAAGTCGTCATTATCTCGGGGAACTCGGGAGGACCCGAGGGAATAGCGTGCATTCCTTTACATGGCATTTTGACCGTGGTAGTCTCTTTCTAAAGTTTTTAACTTCTCTGTTCTACACTTTTTAATATATAGTCCCAATTCAATAAATTCTATATACTTGGCACCGTAAAAGTTATAATAAACTTCCTTTCTACTTATACCGATGGCGACTGAAACTGATGTAAAAAATCCTGATAAATTGCTCAGGAAAAACCTGAATCTATTAGACTTGACTTTTTTATCAATGGGTGGGATAATAGGTTCTGGATGGCTCTTCGCTGCCCTAGATGCAGCAAGCACTGCAGGTCCTTCAGCTATTCTTTCTTGGTTAATAGCAGGAGTTCTGATTATGTTCGTGGGTCTCTCTTACGCCGAGATAGCCAGCGCAATACCGAGGACTGGAGGAATTGTGAGGTATCCTCATTATACCCACGGAAGCTATACTGGTTATATTCTAGGTTTCCTGTACTTGCTTTCAGCCATCACAGTCCCCGCAATTGAGGCTGAGGGTGCAATAGAGTATATATCTAGCGTTAATCCGAATTTCGTACTTTCATACACTACTACGGTAAACGGCTCGACCGTGACCGTGCTTAACGCTGATGGCATAGGGCTGGCTTTCCTTCTCATGTTGTTCTTCTTCTTCCTGAACTACGCCGGGATAAGAGTCATGGGGAAGTCTAACACAGGGATAACGTTCTGGAAGATTTTGATACCTACAGCTACGTTCGTCCTACTCTTCTTGGCTTACCACTCCTCTAACTTCACCGACTACGGAGGGCTTTTCCCAAGCAACGTAGCAGACGCTTCGACTGGAATAATAGGTCCAGCAGCGATGCTCTACGCCATACCTAGCTCTGGCATAATATTCTCTTACTTGGGCTTTAGGCAAGCCGTTGAGTACTCCGGAGAGGCGAAGAACCCGCAGAAGGACGTTGGTAAAGCAGTTATACTGTCTCTCATTTTAGGAATAGTGATCTACACCATGCTTCAGGTTTCCTTCATCGGAGGGCTAGATTGGGGTAAAGCTGGGATTGCTCCCGGGGACTGGGGAGCTCTGTTGAGCAGTAATTTCTCGTCCTCTCCTTTCTATTCCGAGTTCACCTCCTCCGGAATAGCGTTGCTGGGAGCATGGGGTACATTACTCTTGATAGACGCAATAGTATCTCCTAGCGGGACTGGTCTAGTTTACACTGGAACAGCCACGAGAACTATATACGGCCTGAGCATGGATTCTTATTTCCCCAACATATTTAACAAGGTAGGTAAAACTGGGATACCCTTCTTTGCACTGCTAGCCTCTTTAGTAGTAGGGAGCATATTCCTCTTACCGTTCCCCAGCTGGTACCTCCTAGTGGGATTCATCTCCTCAGCCACGGTGTTTACTTATATAATGGGAGGAATAGGTCTGGAGTCGTTGAGAAAACATGCCCCAGATCTGAATAGACCCTACAAGGCAAACCCAGCTAAAATAATAGCACCGATAGCCACAATGGCTGCAATTTTAATAGTTTACTGGTCCGGTTTCACTACGCTATTCTATATATTGAGCGGACTTTCCATAGGTATTCCAATCTTCTGGCTTTATTATGCCGTAAACCACATAAAGTTGAACAGAGCTCTGAGTTACGCGCTTGGCATAGGTCAGTTCCTAGCCTCCATAGCTCTGATATTCTTCGGCTACTTCAACGTAGTGATGAACACTTCGTCTTCCCTGGAGAATTCTTTCATACTGTATTACCTTGCTTTCATCGGAATGTTGGTAGTCCCAACGATTATAGGCTATTCGTTCTCTCCCGAAGATGGTAAAAAAGAGATAAGGAGTGGGTTCTGGCTCATAGGGCTGATCATTGTTATGTACGGAATAAGCTTCTTTGGCGGGTTCGGCCCACTCAGCACTCCTCTTATACCTTTCCCTGAAGATACTATAGTTGCTGCAATAGTAGGGCTGATATTCCACTACGGAGGCGTAAAGAGCGCGTTTAGGACTGAGGAGATAGAACGCATAATCGAAGAGCAGAAAGGGTAAGCCTTGCTCTCTTTTTTTAAAAAAATAGATGGATAGATAGATTGATTTTTTTTATTATAATTCCTCTATTTTTCTCTCTCTTTTTGATATTTTGAAAAAATCATCCGAACCTTTCTTCGACTTTCCTGTGGTCTATGGAAGATAAGACTTCCTTAGCCATCTCTTCCACATTATCGAAGTACATTACCTTGGTTACTTTCCTCTCGTCTATGAATTCCGGGAAAGCCTTCTCTAAGTTATCGGAGCTCATCCCATTTCCCTTCAAAACGAAAGTAGGTTTGCCCATGGCATAGCCCAAGATGACCTCTATGATAGTTCCTGCTCCCCCTCCAAGTGCAACTACAGCATCTGCAGACCTTATCAGAGGTATTGACCTGGATCTGTATTCACTTCCACTGTCTATCCTTATCACATCCTCTGGCACGGGAACGTCTTTCTCAATTGGGAGAACCATGACAACTGGAATTCCCTCTTTTAACGCCGTGTCAGCGACGACTTTCATGAGACCCCAGTAGCCTCCTAACATTATCACGATGTCTTTTCTCTTGATGGCGGAGATGAACCTCTCAGCTTTCCTAGACATCTCTTCTGACGGGATAGAGCTGTGTGCAGCTATTGCTATCTGGAACATGATTGTGAATCTTCACGTATCGTTTTTATCTCTTTCCTAAAGTAGGTCATACTAACGCAAAGACGGGAAAGAAACTGTTGCAAGGTGAACTACCCGCCCTTAACGGTAGACCCAAAATAGTTTCACAAAAAATAATTTTGATTAGGTAGTATCAGATTCATGAAAAATAATAGAATTTATAGCTTTAATAAGTGATTAAAAAAGGTTTAACGTAAGGAACTTGATATCGCGTGAAGTTAAGGTGGT
>DAHF01000017.1 GCA_002495845.1 Sulfolobus sp. UBA167 | reverse complement strand
TCAACCTCAATGGGAGGGGGTCTCTGACCCTCTCGACTGCCCCTCAAATGAGAGATGTAAATCCGAATCAATGAGGGGAACCCTCGCCATGAGGGGAGGAAGTCGGTTGGTTTAAGCTCAAATGCCATGTGACAGAAAAAGGAGAAAAACCTAGTCAGCAGTTAGGAAATCTAGATAAATCTATTGAATAGAGACACACTGCCTCACCTCTTTAAACTACCTTACCTTTTTAAAACAAAAGAAAAGTTGAACCTTCATCAATATATAAGGCTAACATTGCTCAGGCAATAGCTAAATATTGTTCATTCTCTTGGCTTCACTATAGCGAATTTTGTTACATAAATCTAGATATCACTTCTTATGTACTATATAATTTATATAATGAATATAGAGAACATTTATTAGCAGATTTTAGTAAAGACATTCATGACAGGTTTTAATGGGATAGAAGGAAATTTGAACGTACCTGGAGAAATACCAATATGGATGGCAGTGCTCTACTTCGTCATAGTTGGAGGAGTATATGCGGCATCAATAGCTATGAAGAGGGTGAAATTCAACACCCTCGATTTAGTCTACATAGGGATTGGAGGAGCTTTATCCGTCGTTTTGGAGTTCTACGTTGGACCATTGTTCTCCAGACTAGTACCTAAAGTCCCCGGCCTTGATTTGTCCTTTGCCCTACGTTTGTTCATGGTGACAATATTCGCCGCTATAATAAGGAAGCCTGGATCCGCAGCTGCGATGCTAGCTATATTCGACCTCTTAGGAGATCAGTTCCATTACGGCTACTCAGGTGAGCCGGTATACTTAATTTACGAGGCCTTGACCTACGGGTTCTTCATAGATTTCGTAACTTTCATTTCAGGAAACCATCTTTTCGGGATAGGATTGAAGAATATGAGCGCAGCTAGGATGCTCCTTGCAGGTTTCTTCCCTGCATCAAGGGCTACGAAGAGTGTACAGACGCAGGTCTTGGAAGAAGAGGAAGAGAATAAAAGAGACCTATCGTGGGTTCCATTGGTTTTAGCACAAGCTGTCTTGATTGGAGTCCTAGTGTCTACCGCGGACCCGATATTTTATGATGGGTTCTTCGGTCCTTTAGTATCCGGCGCTGTAGTTAACTGGGCTTCAATAACTTTCAAGTTCCTGAGTTACATACCTTGGAACGTAGCAACTGTGTTCCTTGCAGGCATAGTGGCAAGGAGGATAGCTAAAGTCCTAGGGTGAGAGGTGATTAGCGTGAAAGCGATAGAAGTCAAGAACTTGTCTTTTTCTTATTTGAACTCTTCCTATCCTGCTATAACCGTTGATGAATTCTCAGTTGACGAGGGGGAGACAGTCCTCATAACTGGCAAGTCTGGGGAAGGTAAGTCTACTTTCATAAGTTGTATGAACGGTGTAATACCCCACATGACAAATGGGGAGCTCAAAGGTGAAGTGAGGGTAATGGGGATGGAAGTGAAGAACACTCCCGTCCACAAGTTATCCTCAGTGGTAGGTACAGTCCTTCAAGACCCCGAATCACAGACCATAAACTATACCGTGGAGGAGGAAGTCGCCTTCGGCCCCGAGAACCTTAAGTTGCCATCCGAAGAGATAAGGGAAAGGGTTGACGAAGCCCTCGAGATCACTGGTATATCTCACCTAAGAAACGAGGTAGTCTATAACCTCTCAGGGGGAGAACTTCAGAGGACTGTTATAGCAGGGGCTTTAGCAATGAGGCCAAAAGTTATCATATTCGATGAGCCCACGTCAAACATAGACCCTGAGGGCACTAACAGGATATTCACTTTGATCGAACAAATGAAGGGTAAGAAGACTATACTCATAGTTGAGCATAAAGTGGAGAGAGTCCTCAAGTTCGTCGACCGTGTGATCATGATAGAGAAGGGCAGGATCAAGTTCGACGTGAGGAAGGACGAGCTTATAGACCACGTTGACGAGATGATCTCTAACGGGATAGATATTCCCGACCACTTCGTTTACTCCAAGAAGTTAGGCATCAGCTCGTTGGACGTATTTGAGGTCAAACAGAAAATACGTGAAATGGGAGTTAAACCGGATCCTTATCCGAGGGTTAAGAGGGACGGAGAACCGGCTTTGCAGGCATGGGTGAAGGTTGACTCAAAGGAAGGAAAGGAGCTTGTTAATGCTTCGTTGAGGCTGAACAAGGGTGAGGTATATTCTCTCATGGGTATGAACGGAGCGGGAAAGTCTACCTTCCTCAAGGGTATAGTGGGTTTTTTGGACAAGGACGTGGTTGTAGAGTCTAAGGTAACGGCAAACGGAGTCGACATATCGAAAGCACCGATAGCCAAGAGGGGAGAGCTAATAGGATACCTACCGCAGAACTTCGACTTGTCGTTGATTGCAAGCACTGTGTTCAAGGAGGTAGCGTTTCCCTTAAAGATGAAGAAGGTGAAGGACTGGGAAGCTAAGACAAAGAAGATACTGGAGGACTTCAACATGGTTAAGTACAAGAATAGGGATCCATTAGCACTAAGCATGGGGCAGAGGAGGAGGGTGGCAATGGCGTCTGCAGTTGCGTCGGGCGCTAAGATCCTCCTGATGGACGAGCCTACCTCGGGGCAAGACTTCTACCACAAGGAACTGTTAGGCAAGGAGATAAACGAGATGAGGGACAAGGGGTACTCTTTCCTGATTGTGACCCACGACTCTAGGTTCGCTTACCGCTACTCTGACAGGATAGGTCTTCTCCACAAAGGCAAGATGGTCCTTGAGGGCATCCCTGAGGACGTGTTCCTGAAGTCAGCAGACTACGGCGTAGAGCCTCCTTCAGATTACCTGTTGAGGTGTAGATAATGATCGCCCCGCTTTACGATATCTACGACAACGTAATGAGCTGGTTCTTTTATTTCTTCGGGATAACGTTTCCAATATATGCTCTCATAGGGCTCATAGGGATAAAGGGATTCCTCAAAATCACTAGATATGAAAAGGGCACTTCCTTCTTGTACAAGCTGAACCCTGTCACGAAGATAGTTATGGGGCTCGTCGTGATGACTATCGCAGCGATAACCATATGGTGGGTGGGTGCTATACTCACGGTATTGGGGCTCGGGATATACTTGACCCTCACGGACGGGAAGAGGAAGTTTCTCCTCGGCTTATACCTAACTATTTCATCTGTCATAGGGAGCGCTTGGGGGCTAGCAACTTACACTCCGGCGTACATACTGCACTTAGCTTTCGGTAACTACAACCCCGTGGTGGTCTGGGTCTGGCCCTCGTACTTCGCAGTTATGGGTTATCAACACTTCCTCACTCTCCAAGGGCTGGAGTACGGCTTTCAGGTGTCAATGAGAACTACTCCGATATTCCTTTACTCCCTAATCCTGGTTATGACTACTACTCCATCTCAGATAGTGAGGGCATTGAGTAAGATAAAGCTCCCAATAGAGGTGATATTCTCTATGGTCGTCGCAATGAGAAGCCTTCCTAGAATATTTGACGCTATTGATACTTCAGTTAAGATGCAGTTCCTGAAGGGTAGGGGATACGGCGCATCGAAGTGGAAGATGCCAATATACATGCTTATAGGGGTTTTCTACGCCATAGTTCCTACCCTAATTTACCTCCTGAGAGGAGCAAAGTACACGCAAATCTCAGCCGATACGAGGGCTTTCAGGGCTTACAGGGATAGAAGTTACCTCTATGACGTTAAGTTTTCTAAGGAGGACTACATTATGCTTGCACTGTTCGCTATGGGCTTGGTGCTAGCTGTCATAGCTACTACCATAGGTTATGGGAGAGCGATACCCTACGTCGGATACTAAATGAG
>DAHF01000027.1:2117-19868 GCA_002495845.1 Sulfolobus sp. UBA167 | reverse complement strand
TTTATCACATGATAAGAGACATAAGATTGAGTAATTAATCGCGACGTTAAACATACTGTTGGTTTATGCACCCGAGGAACACCTTTCTTAGGGTTGTCATACCAAGCCTTGTAGATGAAGTGCGTCCTTATAACAATTTTCTTGTATAATTCATGATGAACTAACTGAAGAACTCCTTTTCCTGGGTTTACGTTCCTCTTTTTTAACCAAAAGAGAAAACATCTTAATACTTTCAAGTATTTGTTGGAGAAGGCTAGGATGGGAAAGACACTCCAATCTTCATCGAAACAGTTGCTCTGATTAGACTTATTCTCCTAGCCATTGAATATCAGCTCAAGGAAAAAGTATTTGAAACTACCAATCTTTATCCCCATAGAAGGCGGTGCTTTCATTCCTTTGTAAAAAAAGACATGTGAAAAAAAGGAGGAGGTTTTACTCATCTCCTCAAGTTACCCTAATACGAACTGGTGAGTCTTCACTTTGTCTTGTTCTAGAACTATATAGGTAGCATGAAGAATTCCTTCCCCGTACTCGCTCCCCGGGTTTATTATGATCGTTTTACCTATCTTATCGAAAGCCCTTGATTCATGTATGTGACCGTGGACTCCCATCAACGGAGAGTACTCTTCGATTAACTTTCTGACCGAAGTTGAACCGACGTGTGTCATGACTATATCTCCTCCTTTCACCACTGGTTTAAGGTCCTTAGTAAGCAGAGGTGCGTTATCAAGGTTAGTACCGTAAGGAGGTGCGTGGAAGTTAAATATGGATTTGGAAGGCTCTGAGACCTTCTCTACCTCCTTCTTCAGGTGAGCGTAAATATCTTCCTCTTCCATCTCCCTAGGCGTGTTCCACGGAGTTGGGTTCACGTATCCAAATGATATCATTTCATGTCCACCCACCTCTAGAATATTCCCCTCAGTTTTCCTCATTACCTCCGATGAGTCTATCACGTCAAACATGAACATTGGATCATCGTTTCCAAGGTTCACGTAAATGGGAACTTTGTAGTCCTTCAACTTTTCCTCCCCGATCATGATCCAGTCTTCTAGGACTTGCTTTATAGCTGAATTGAACTTATCATCAACCTTCTTCTTGTCCTCCAACATCTCTTTGTACTCCTTCTTGTCCACGATAGTGTAATAAGTGCCTTCCTTCTTGAATTCCTGGATCACGCCCGATAGACCTTCCTTTCCGACTGTCTGTCCTTGTATATCATACTTTCCTTCTCCTATATCCACAATTGGAACAAGTGTCTTTCCTGCCAGATCTCCTCCTATTATTAAGGCATCAACCTTATACATCTTTGAAGCGTTCAGAAACTTCCTAAAGGCAGTCTCGGAACCGTGCAAGTCCGATGTGAACAGGATTTTAGTCATATCCTTCTTTCCTATACTCTCGTTGTTTGATTTCCTTTTAAACAGACCCATAAAAGCATGTATTTATTATAATATAAAAGGATAATCCAGTGAAAAGTTACCATTTTTTTAAATCCGTGTTGAGGTTCTCCAAGAATGTGTTTAACTTGAAGAGGGAAACAAGGTTGGTTAGGCTAAACATTTAACAGTTTCATATATCAACTTTAACGGAGTTAAATTAGGAAGAATAGCGATTTAAGGAAAAAATAGAGTCTAATTATATGTATATACATACGTACGTACATATATATAGAATTTTTCCATGTGAACAGCAAATATTTTAAACTAGGCTATTCCGTTCTGGAACTCTTGGTCGACAGAGCAAGCGCGTCGTCGATCGCATTAAGCCCTTTGTCCAGCTCCTCCTTCGTGATTATGAGCGGCGGAGAGACGACCATCCACGATGCCCCTCCGAAAATGTAAACCCCTCTTTCCATGAGATAGGAAGTTATCTTGTCCACCACAGTGGGTCTCCCGCTATACTTATCCTCATAAGTACCAACTGGTGTCATCTTGTCGTCCTTTACTAACTCTATGGCCCAGAAGAGCCCGACGCCCCTCACGTCACCGACGCTCTTGTGTTTCTCTTTTATCTCATTCAGCCTCCTTTCAACGTAAGACGACATATCTCTAACGTGAGAAAGTAAGTCCATTCTCTTGTATTCTTCTATTACAGCAGGAATTGATGACAACACGACTGGATGGGCCTCGAAAGTATGACCGTGAGCGAAGATGTGGTCCTCAAAGAAGTCTGACACAGCCTTGCTGACTCCCGTGATTCCCACCGGCAAGTAAGACGCAGACGCACCCTTAGCCGTGGTCATGAGATCCGGTTTCACACCCCACAGATCCACGGCGAACCACTCTCCCGTTCTACCCCATCCGGTCATCACCTCGTCCGCTATCATAAGCACGTCGTTCTCTTCTGTAATCTTCCTGACCAAAGGAAGGTATTCCTTAGGTGGAACTACAACTCCGTTAGTTCCCGTTATAGGCTCCACGATCAAGGATGCGACGTTACCTTCCTGTTTTATTACGTAGTCGACATAGTTCGCACAAGCGATTCCGCATTCAGGATATTTCAATTTCAAAGGGCACCTGAAACAGTAGGGTTCGGGTATCCTCACGATCCCAGGCATTGAGTTAGGTTCTGTGAACCATCTACGATAGTCGCCCGTTAGAGACATGGAAGCGAGAGTGGACCCATGGTATGATCTGTACCTAGAGACCAGCTTATACTTTGGAGACTTTACTAACCTGGTTATCTTTACTGCGGCCTCATTAGCTTCCGTTCCTGAGGTAGAGAAGAAGAACTTCGTTATCCCCTTTGGAACTACCTCTAGCAATGAGCGAATAGCGTCAGCCCTCGCCTTTGTGGAGAAAGACGGGGAGACGTATTGAAGGTCGGACATGCCTTGTTCGATGGATTTTATGACCCTTTCGTTCCCGTGGCCAAGGTTGACGTTCACTAACTGCGAAGACATATCTAAGTAACTTTTTCCTTTATCATCGTAGAGAAATACTCCCTTCGCTGAGACAAGGTTTATTGGCTTCCATCCCCTCTGTTTCCTCCAAGTCCCAAAGGAATGATTTCTAACTACCTCTGCATCATCCATATCACTCTAATTCCTGAGATGGCTATATAAAAATTGGTGAAAGGAAAGAAGAAAAGTTTCAATAAAATCCATACTAATTAGGGTAAAAAATAGAGATATATATTAGATGATACCTTTTCCTTTAAAAACTATACAACAGAATGCATGATCATGCTAAGATCATTTCACCCTTTAGAGAGACCAGCTTTTTGTATGTTCTAGGCACGTAACGTGATGAAAGCTGAAGAGAACCTCCCCAAATTTACCTAAAACCTTGAAAGAGTTACTCTAAGGGGTCCCCATTTCCTAGGAATCAGACGAGGTGGAGACTTCCTATCCTCTACGGTTTTAGTGTGGTGATAGTCAGCCTTTTCATACCTAAGGCCACCTCGTTAGACTCCATCATTGATGATAACACTTCATTGCCAGAAAAACGATTGTATCGAACTTCCTCCCTAAGCAACTCTTTAAGTCTTCGTAATTTATTTTCTTTAATTTTTTCCCTCTTTTTACTTACTATTAGTGCATTTCATACGTGAAATGTTTGAAACAGAAAAGAATTTATCGATAAAGAGAGAATGATAAGAAATATAATATTAAAAAGGAAGAAAAGAGGGGAAAAGGCTGATTGTTATATCGATTTGCATTTCATGGTCAGTCCACCTTCTCCCACCCTCACGGAATATCTAGCGTAGAAACATGAAAGTTTCAAAAAATTCTCTTTTTACTCAGGAGGAATCTCCTTAAATACTACATTCAGATCCATACCTTCCTTTTCTCTTAGACGCTTAGAGGCGAAATAGGTTAACACCCCGAGGATAGGTATTATGGCAATGAGGCCAACGTTCACTGCTAGGTTTCCAGAAAGAACCATGGTGAGATATAACGGGTTAACTGCTGCATATCCTATTGCGATGATCACTGAAACTGCGAGAACAACGGAGGCGATAGACCCAAATATTTTAAGTTCCTTCTTTTCTTTTTCCGATAGAGAAACCCCAGGAATTCCCTTGAAGCCTGCAACCGTAGCAGAGATAGAAGCTTGCAAGAACTGATAGATGAAGAGCACTGCAACAAGCGCTATTGTCGAGATCGCTAGTCCTAGCAGAAGTATGGCTACCTCAAAGAACACCGCAATTCCAAGTGCTACCAAGGAGGCTAGAAGAGGTGTCTGAAGCTTGGGATTGACGTAAGCTAAACGCTCAGGAAGTATCCTGTCGAAGGACATCGCCAACATTACCCTGCTAGGGATTGCCAGGGAAAGAGGCCCGGCGACCATTTGTATCCCCACGTTCAGGAGACCTACTAGGATGGCCAAGATTGGAACGGATATTGCCATTACCCCTGCCCATGCAATGTAACCTTCACCTGCGGAGACGGGTATGGTAGATCCCCATCCGTTCAGTGCTACGTAGTTGAAGAAAGGTATGCCCATCGTGTACGCAGTCAAAAAGGTAAGCGATACGATCACGAATGTAGCTATCCCGAACCCAGAGAGCATGCCTAACTTTAGGGATCTAGAGGCTTGCTTATATTCGCCTGCAAAGTAGGACGGCCCGAAGAACCAAACGAAGAGCCACATCAGCATGAGAATTGAGAACACGAGCGTCTGTATTCCATCAAACGAGGGAGAGTAAAGCGAAGATCCTTGGGACGCAAGGCTGGTATATGAAGGTCCGCCGAATAGGGACGAGAACCTATTGAAATCTGTCTCGAACACTGTCCTACCTTGAGAAAAGAGGTAGATCACCACCAGAGACCCTATGACCTGCATTGAGGCTATGACGAAGAGGAAGTTCCCCATTATCCTCTGAGGGGAGATGCTGACTACCCACATTGCAAGAAGGGAAGCTATGCTTGCCAAGAAATAGTAGACGCTGTTGTTCAGAATTGACGCTCCAAGGTTCACTAGGTACTGATCGTGAAGTGATAGACCGATCACTTGGATTGCGGGAACTATCCCTGCGCTAACCTCTATCTGGGAAAGAATGGAGGCTAGCAAAGGAGTAGATATTATGTTCGCCACACCCTGAATTGTTGCAGGCAGAGGACCTACTATCCTGGAAATATAGATGTATTCTCCTGACGACCTAGGTATGTACTCAGCTAACTTCAAGTACGTCATGAATATCGGAAGCGCCAACAAGGGAGATATTATTATACCTAAATACCAATTTGCAGCAGGGAGCGCAGGAGAGTATATTAAGGTATAGTAAAGCGAGATCGGCACTATCAATGCGAGGACCTTAGCGAAGGCATGCTTTGAGCCCATCTGCCTGACTAGACCTGAAGATTCTCTTATAAAGACCTTTTTTGACATAAGAAGTAGTTGAGTGTGAATTGTCTTATAAAAATTTCAGAAAAAATTTAAAAATTTTTTATTCTTTTTCCTTTGATATCTGTACTTTATTCATAGTTATCATAAGAAATTTAACCGTTTTAAGTGAAAGGTTTTTTTGTATTCTGCACTGACTTTTTCACGAGTTGAATCTGCCGTATACCTTCTCCGCGTTCTTGAAAGATATCATTTCTTCCACCTCTTTTCTCTCCGTCGACGAAAGCACTCCTATTTCTTCCAGTTCGTCCGTGACCTTTGAGAGGGCTGTCCTAAATAAGCTAGCTGAAGCCCAAGCTATCTCAGGTATCTCGAACGCATCACTACCGTACATTACCTTCGTGAAAGGTGCTACCTCCAATACTTCAGAGAGCACATGATACCCACCTAGAGGAGCGAATGGAAAGACTTGGGATACATCGAGGTAAACTGAAGGAAAGAGGTAACTCATCCACGCGGTCTCCCTATGATACGGGTATCCTGCGTGAACAAAGATGATGGTTCCGTCGTATTTCCTTACCATATTTGTGAGGATAGACGGCATGGATTCGTTTAGCTTTATGTCCCTGTCTCCTGCCCCCGTATGTACTTGAAAAGGAACTTTCATGCGAGATGCCTCCTGCATGGTCACGCAGAAGAGGTAATCTCTAAACCCCTTAGCCTTCCTGCCATACCATTCGCGTTCTCCGGAATTGAAGTCCCTCAATGCATACCCCTCGTCACAGGAGAGCGGTAAACCGGTTCTGTAAGCTATGATGCTCTTGAACCCAGCATATCCTTCCTCTTTCACCTTTCTCCTGAGAGTCTCTATGAACTTCTCTAACGCTTTGTCGAAGGACAAGGAAAAGAGTTCTCCTATGATGTTCTCTATGCGAAATAGCCTCTTGATCGGTAGAGGTATCTCGTGGACCTTCGTGCCGAAACCTTCGTCTATGACAATGCCATTTATTCCAGCCTCCGAGAGGAGTTCTCCCACGTATCTCACTGGGTCGTCCTTGATCTTCCTGTTTCTCTCATCCATGAAGTTATCTCCAAACTTCCTTATCATGAGCTTCCTCAGGTAGAGGTAAAACGGCCTCCATCTGTTCATCTCTATTACGTCACTCTTGACCTCATTTTCCCTCCAGGACTCAGCCGAAGCCATCATGAAATCCTTCTCGCTCATCGGAGAAGCGTGGAACCAGTGAGCGTGTTCATCTATCAAGGGGGTCAACACGTCCTCTCCCCTCACATCTTACTGTAGGTTTTGTACTCCCACTCGGTGACGTAGCTTTCATATTCTTCCACTTCAGCCATCTTTACGTTGATGAACTCCCTAGATATTCCCTCACCTATACCTCTCTTTAGTTGCACGTCTTTGTCAAGCTCTCTTAAGGCCTCCCTGAGGTTCCTGGGAATCTCCGGAATATCCTGCTTGAAGTAGGAGTTCTCGTTCACCGGCAACCCTGGGTCTATTTCTTCCTTAACTCCATCCATGCCTGCGACTATCATGGCTAAAGTCACTAAATATGGATTCACAGTGGGGTCCGGAACCCTGTACTCCAACCTGGAGTCATTGCCATGATTAGCTCTGTATGGAGTCGGTATCCTTATCATAGCTGACTTATTGTTAGACCCATAGGCTATCCTTGTAGGAGCCCAAGTTCCGGATCTGAGCCTCTTATACGAGTTTACCGTCGGTGCGGCTATGGCCGTGAGTGCCTTAGCATGCTTCAAGATGCCTCCAACGAAATGCATCCCGAACTTGCTGAGCAACCTTCCTTCCGAATAGAACAAGTTCTTGTTTTCACTCCAAACGCTCAGGTTAAGATGAAGACCAGATCCCGCAAGTCCGTTGAAAGGTTTCGGCATGAAGTTGGCCTCCAGCCCGGAGTTTAAAGCCTCGCTCTTCACTATCTCCTTTATCATAACGAACTCATCGGATGCCCTTAATGAGTCTCTGTGATTTACATCTATCTCGTACTGTGCCGGTCCGTATTCCTTTATTACCCTCAGAACGTCAATGCCATTATCCTTCAGGGACGAGGTCATTTTAGTGATTATAATGTCGTTCATGCCCTGAGGATCGAAGCATCTGGCATCATTGAATGGCTTCCCGTCTTTAACCAAGTAAAACTCGTATTCGAACGCGGACATGAATTCAAGGCCTTCCTTTCTAGCCTCCTGAAGGACAGATCGTAGCCTGGACCTCACGTCCATTGGCCAGGGGGAGTCTCCATCGTAGAGATCGCAGATTACCGAAGCGTAAGGAGGCGTGAAGGTCAGGGTAGATACGTCGGGAACCAAGAAGACGTCCTGATCCTGAGGACCGAACGACCCTAAAGGAGAGATGTAGTCCATCGGAGTGAAGCTAAACATAGCCTTGGTCAACCCGATTCCGCTCTTCATCATCTCCTCCAAGTGGTCTATGTAGGCACCCTTTGCTCTCACATACCCGTCAAGTCCAACCCAAGTGAAGTTTACAACGTTCACTCCCTTTCGCTTCAGCTCATTTACGTCCATCATTCCTCGCCTCAATTACTTCCATGATTTCTTCTCCCTTGTCGCCTAAGACCGGGACGGGTTTGAAGCCAGATAAGGTTCGGCTCGAATCACCTGCGTAGCTCGCCTTTAAGTCCATGAACACGCTCAAGAGCATAGCTCCCACTGATTCCATGAAAATTGAGAGGAAGGAGATAGCTTCCTTCACTGCCATTACTGAAGTATCCCATAGATCGTTAGAAAACTCAATGAAGATCATTTCTTCCCCATCGTATTCCTCTCTGGACTTGCTCACTAACATTGAAGACCTTAGATTTCCGTTCTTCAGCACACCAATCCTCAGCTTTACCTTAGCCTGTGCCTCCCCAGATCTACCAAAAACCTCAACATCCCCTTGAACTAGGTTAGTGTAGCCAACTGAAATAGCTCCTCCCCTGAAAATGGGAAAGATTTTGGACGACGCAGTCATCTGTTTCACGTTATCCCCAAGGCTGAACGTGCTCCAAACGCAGTTTAACCCCATCCTTTTTCCTATACCGGGGAAGGGATGCTCCTTAACCTTAACGTAAATGTCGCTTAACTTTGTTGAGACATACCCTTCATCTGAGGAAAGAATTTTTATGGCTTTNNAGCGACTCCCTCGGGGACGTCGTTTTCTTTAGATAGGAAACCAAAGCTTGCTATAACCGCAGTCATCCCCATCCCTCATGGACGTCGATTGTTTCTACCTTAATGGCGTCTCCTGATTCTGTTCCCTCCACAAATATTGGACAGATAACATGTACCTTGGAGAAGTCACAATTTAGAACGTCTTTCAAGCCCGAGTTTTTCCTTATTTGCCCATCAGATGTCTCCGATTTCAGCTCTACGATATCCCCGTCCTTCACGTAGATTGCAAGCTTCAATGACGAGTTCAAACCGCTATAGGTAGGGTTAACGCTTATCATTCCCTCACCTCATATTCCGTAACTCGGAAGTCTCTTCTTCAAGAAAGGCCTCTTGATCCTCGCGTCTATTATTTCATCCTCGTTCACGTTAGCATAAACTATGCTCTCTCCCTCCCCCTTGGAAATAGTTTCACCCATGGGCGAGATGATCATGGAATCTCCGAAGTACTCCTGAGGTTGATTAGGATATTCCTTCCCTATTCTATTTATTCCAGCTATATATATAGTATTGAAAATCGCATGTGCCTTCAGTTCAATCTCCCAGATCTCCTTGAAGTATGCCACGGAAGGAACGAACACAACTTGTGCTCCCTTGACTACCTCAGCCCTCACAGTCTCGGGGAAGTGCCTATCATGACATATGACAACACCGACCTTGATTCCTCCTAAATCGAATACTGGAAAGCCTAGGTCTCCAACCTTGAAGTAGTAGTATTCATTGAACAGGTTATCTTGAGGTAAGTGAGTCTTCCTATACTTCCCCACGATCTTTCCCTCGTCGTTTATCACGAAAGCTGTATTATAGAACATTCCGTTCTCTCTTTCAAATATTGGCACAATGAGGTTCACGTTCCTCTCCTTCGCCTTTTCCCTGAACTTAGTGATTGTAGGACCTCTCTCGTCTTCAGCCATAGAGAAGAATTTCGTGTTTTGCTCGAACGCAAAATACACGGTATTTGACAGCTCGTCCAGCGCAATTATCTTCGCTCCTGTGTCAGAAGCCTTGTCCACCATCTCAATCTGTCTTTTAACGTTGTCTTCCTTATCCCAAGACATGTGAGTTTGAATCAGGGCTATTTTCATTCTGTTCGTGTTTATATAAACGAATAACTTATTAGCTTTTCTAGATCCCATATGAAACATTTTTAATACAGTCTCGATGTGTATTTTATAATGCGATGGAGTTTAACCTACGTGGACGACATTTCAGGGGAATATAAGTTTGTTGGATTCAAGCGTTCGACCTATAAACACGCTAAGTTCTCGGTCTCTGGAAATTGCTATACTGAAGAGGCTCTTGACAAGTATAAAGTAAAATTTGTGTTCGGAGAAGAGGAAATGAAGCTACCAAATGTAAATTTGTTGGCTAAGAGTAAAGTGCTCTATGAGGGACACCCGATCTGCATGACGTTATCAGGCGATAGATACTCTGTAGAGGACAAGCTTGAAGAAATAGACGTGGACTATCAGGAGGTTGACGAACCTCTTTTCCCTGAGATCCCCGATAACGTGATCTACTCTCAATCTTACGGAAGGAAAGGAGATGCGGAGATGTCAATGTCGCTCCGCCTGAGGGCTGGAAGGAGCTCTCCGGCACCAATGGAGCCCAGGGTAATTGCGGTGAGGCTTACCGGGGACTCGATCCTAGTACATGCCTCGACCCAAGCGCCAACAGTTGCAAGGATACTGATCTCCGAAATGTTAGGCGTCCCAATGCACAGAGTGAAGGTGGATGTCCCCAACGTGGGTGGTGGTTTCGGGGCTAAGCAGGACTTGTCCTACGAGGAGCTCTCCGTCATAGCGCTATCATATGAGCTCGGAGAAAACCTAAAATGGGTAGAAACGAGATCAGAACACGTTCAGAACTCACAAGCCAGGGACCAGGAACATTCAATCGAAGTGGGGTTCACAAAGGAAGGTAAACTGGAGTTCTTACACGATGAAATAACTTACGATACCGGAGCCTTCCCTTTAGCGTGGAGCGGAATCTCTCCGCTTTTCGTGACGCTGAGCACGATGACGTCAGCGTATTCATTTGACTTCTCTTACAACGTGAAGGCAATTATAAGCAACAAACCTCCGCAGGGAGCTTACAGAGGCTTCGGGAGACCAGAGGCCGTGTTCGTAATGGAGAGAGTTATGGACGAGATCTCCAGAAGGACTGGGACGGACCAAGTGGAGGTGAGGAGGAAGAACTTGAGGGATCTATACGACGTAGGTGATGTGAAGTCAGTCCTAGAGGAGATCGACAAGAAATACAAGGAGTTGAAGGGAATTTACGGCAAGGGTGTAGGGCTAGCGTTTTACGTACAGTACGCCGGACCCAATTCCAAGCTAATGATAGAGAAGGAAAAGTCCAGGATACCGGGATACGACTGCGTTAGAGCGTTCCTCGATCTAGATGGGTGGGTCGTAATAAAGATTTCAGCGACGAATCAGGGACAGGGAATGGACAAGGCAATCAAGAACTTAGTATCAAAGGAGCTCGGATACGAAAAGGTGAGGGTGATCTTGGGAGACAACGAGGTAAAGGGATACGGAGTTTGGGCAAGTAGAACCATGCTCACCATGGGTAACGCTGCAGTTCTGGCTGCCAGACAGCTAAAGGAGAAGGTCTCAACCCTAGGGGACTGGGACGAGGTATCTAAGATGATGCTCACACAACCTTGGAAAGTGATGGACGTATCTGCTGAGGCGTGTTACGAAACCGAGGACTTCGTTGGTACAGCCTCGGGTCAGATAAGCGTTGTCAAGGGTGACTGTACGGGAATTAAAGTTGTAAGGCAGTTCATAGTAGCTGACGTCGGAGTCTCAGGAGATGAGGACATAGTCAAGGGACAGCTCATGGGTGGTGCCATGCAAGGAATTGGAGGAGTTCTCTACGAAAACGCTAACGATGGAGTGGAGTTCGCAGTCCCTACCTCCATGGAGGCACCAAATTTCGAGGTGAAACTCCTCCACACTCCATCTAGGACGCCCAGTGGGGTCAGAGGAGTTGGAGAAAACGGTCCTACCGGAGCATACGCTTCCCTATGTAACGCAATCAGGGACTTGGGATTGGAGTGTAACTCTTTCCCCTTTTCTATTAGAGGTGAAAGGAGTTGATCATGAAGAACGCTAGACTCATCACGGAGGAAGGGATAGTCAACGCTGACGTTAAGATAGACGAAGGCAAGATAATCAAGATTTCCCCCGAGATTCCTCCTGTGGGAGATGACGTAACTGACTTGACCGGAATGTACTTGATGCCATCAGCTATAGATGGCCACACACACTTCGGCTCCAGGTTCCTAGGAGCTAAGGAACCGATCCCCACAGCGGACGATTTCTCTTCGGGAAGTGAGATATGTTTGGCAGGAGGGATAACTTCAATAGTGAACTTCTTTGAGTCGTCCGCAAATCCAATAGCTTCCCTCAAAGAGGAAATAAGCAAAGCTGAGGAATCAGGGGTAGACTTCTCCTTCCATTTCATCATAAAGAAAAAGGACGAAATACCTTACCTGAAGGAGATTTTCAAGCTGGGAGTGAAGAGCGTGAAGGTATTCATGGCCTATGATTCAATCAGGCTTAGCGACTTTCACATCATGCAGGTAATGGAAGAGGTGAGGAAATTAGGAGGTGTAGTAGCTGTTCATGCTGAAAACGGCGACATGATAAATTTTCTCCAATCCATGGAACAAGGAGACGAACCTATAAATCACGCAAGAACAAGACCTACAGAGAGCGAAGAGGAAGCCGTAAATAGGTTTTCGTCCATGGCGTTCATCACCGGAGTTAAGGGGTACGCGGTTCATGTCTCTTCTCCTGCCTCGCTTAACGTAATAAGATATTGGAACAAGAAAGGAGCTAAGGTTTACGCTGAAACTTGTCCTCACTACTTGCAATTCAATGTTGATGCCTATCAAAGGCGTGACGGAAAGAGGTTCATAATGAGCCCCCCGTTGAGGAGCGAAGAGGAGAGAAAGGAGATGATATCAAGGTTGAACGAGTTTTACACTATAGGAAGTGATTACTCGGGCTTCCTGTCGAAGTACAAGGACGAACCCACATCATATAAAGACGTTCCAAATGGAGTAGCTTCAACCGAGTTCATGCTAGTCACCATTGCCTCGCTCATGTTCCAAGGTTATCTTGATCCAGGGTCATTGGTTTCCCTAACCTCTGCAAATGCCATAAGGCTTTACGGCATACTAAACAAGGGATTAGAAGAAGGGAAGGACGCGGATCTGGTCGTGCTAAAGAGGGAGGACTGGAAAGTAAAGGAGTGGCACGGAAAAATGGATCACTCCATCTATGAGGGGGTTCAGTTCAGCGCCAAAGTAGAAAGAACTTACTTGAGGGGTCAGCTGGCTTACGAAGATGGAGACGTTAAAGGAAGCAAGGGAAGGATGCTCCGACGAAAATGATCTTTTCTTATTAAGGATAAGAATATCAATACTAACAATCTTCTAAAGTGCGTAAACTACGCCCTCAGGGACCGGAGTATCTAGTATAGGAGATGAAACATTTATGCAAGGAATAATCTGTAGTCAAGATCCTTTCAAACAAACGATATTCTTGCTCTCCTCCCTCTGTAGTATCAATGGTAGGTACACAAAGCTGATGAATAGAGAAATATAATTTTTAGAAATAAAAAGAAAATATATTTTATTTATTAAAAAGAGGGTGAGATATAAATTAATCTTTTTTGTTAGATTCAAGTAGTTACGACGGACATACTTTCTATAGAGTTATTTTTTCAGATTATTTAAATATTCTGATTAATCTATATCTTTAGACTAAAACATACTGTCGTGTAACCTCTGATAATGATAATTAGTTTTTATTTTTCAAAGGAAATCTCATAGGCTCTTAACAATTTTTAGGGATATCCTTTTATATGGTTTCTACAAATTGGCTAATGAATGAGAAATGGTGCTGGTAATAAAGGGACTAAACGGAATGAGGGAGCTGAGGGTAGATGGAAGAGGAACCCTAAATGCCGAAGGAAGAATAGCCCTGCCTGCCTTCTATGACATGCATTTTCATCCCGAAAATGCCTTCACATTGAGATACACTGGAGAGAACGCTTCCTCTACACTTCAGGAAGCCGTAGCTAAATGGAGCAAGTTAAGAGATGTGCTTTCCGTGGAGGAGATTAAGGACAGAATGAAGAAGGCTCTACTTTTGGAGTTATACCACGGAGTAACTCACGTTAGGATCCATGTTGACACTTGTTCCAAAGACCTGAAATCCGTGAAGGCTTCCGTCATACTCAAGGAAGAAATGAAAGATCTCATAGATATACAGACCGTCTCCTTTCCTGAGCAGAGTATATTCAAGTGTAGCAACGACTTCACCTATGCGTCACAGCTCACAGACATCGTGGGAGGGAAGCCAGACGCAGAAGACGACATAGAAACTTCAATAAAGCATCTAAATTACGTGACTATGATAGCCAAGAAACTTAACAAGAACATGGACGTTCATATAGATCAAGACGCAAGGAAGACCAGGTTTGCGGAATACTTGCTCTCATTCGCTGATGTACACCTTGCTTTGTCTCATATGTCTTCCTTACACTATGAGGACGACGACTATGTAAGGAAGATAATCCAAATGATCAAGAGCAAGAAGGCATCAGTCATAAGCTCCCCTTTAACGTCTCTATATCTAGCAACTGAAAAGGGATATCCTAAAGGGAGGGGAATAACTAGGATAAGAGAAATGATGAGGGAGGAGATAAACTTATGCTTGGGTAACGACGACGCCCAAAACGTGTTCTATCCGTTTGGAGCAGGCGACATACTTCTATCCCTTTTCATGGCAATCAACATGGAACAATCCTTCAGCGTCGATGAGTGGATACCATTGGTAACATATAACTCAGAGAGGGAGTTCTCCACGACGTCGAACCCGGGGAAGGACTTCGTAATATTGGACGCGTTGTCCATGAGGGAGCAAATGTCCACCATGGCTCCTAGGTTCATGGTAATAAGGAACGGGAGAATAGTGGCTAAGACCAACAGAGAATCGAGGCTGTTGATAGACGGAACGAGCATAGATCCAGTCATGCTGATGAGGTCTCTGACAAGCTAAGATCTTGAAGCTACTAACAATAGCAAAGAACATTGTGTTAAAATTATCTGAATCTGATCGTGTGTTCATCTGTCCCNNCTACAACGCTTCCCTGAACATCCTAAGTAGATCAGGGTCGGAAGTCGTTGTGCCTGCAGAGCTCATCCCTCCATCACTACTTCGTTACTGGCAAGGTAGAGCCATGAATCAGGGAACCCCGTGAGGGCGGGTAGTTCACTCCCTTGCTGGAGTTCCTAGGTTACAGCGTTCTTACCGCCATCTATCCATGGAACTTCTTGTCCATTATAGAATCATGACCTTTTACTACTGTTGAGATTGAACCAAAAGTCATGAAGACGTCAACTACGTACCTTGCATTCCTATGTCTGGGATAGGAGGGATATGATGTTCATGATTACGAACTTTCAAAATGACGTTCATTCTGACGTCATGTTGTAGGATCCATTTATAGCTTTTCAGTATTTTTCTCCTTGATGACTGTAAAGTTCGTGTCTACGCTTCTAAACTGACTGCATTTTCTCCATTAAAAATGGTCAATTGATAATGAGACGATAGAGAGATTGTTGAAAAGAAGCCACTTACATTTCCCTTTAAGAATGAAAAGTTTTAATGAGAAATCCTGAAAAGAATATAATCTATTTTAAGTTAGAACAAAGCATGAATAGAATAGTTGAGCTGTTAAAAGATTTCGACGTCAAGGACGATTACGAGACTCTTCAGAAATATTCCGTAGATTACGGAATCATGTCTAAGTCAATTGAAAGCAAGAGAAAGTTACCTTCTGCTGTGGTATTCCTGAAGAAAAATGATGAGGTTGAACGTTTGATGGAGATAGTCAGGGAATATCACGTACCAATAGTGGAAAGAGGAAAGGGAACTAATACGTTAGGAGGAGCAATACCGCTAAAGGAGAACAGTGTGGTGGTAGATCTCTCTAGAATGAAAGGATACTCCACAGAGGAAGACAGCATCGTCTCCCTCCCTGGGACGGAATTCGACGAAGTTGGGATAGAAAAATTTCCCGTCCTGCCTACCTCATTCTACATGGCCTCTATCGGAGGGTTCGTGTCCGGTGGGTCCCTTGGGTTAGGATCTCTCAAGAACGGTGCTATATGGGACAACGTGACGTGGGTAGAGGTCTACACTCCCTCTGGTAGAAAGGAATTAAAGGGGGACGAAGTGAAGGCAGTCGTACAAGCAGGAGGAACTAATGGAATAATAACTAAAATGAAGTTGAAATCGGTTAAACGGGGAAAAATAAGGGTAAGGAGAACACAGTTCAGCTCTCTGGAGAAGGCAGTGGACTATGCAGTAAATCAGGACGGTGCGGAATTCTTGAGCATAAGAAACAAGAAAATGATGTCAGCGATGGGTTATCAGTCCGAAAATTGGACGGTTATAGTAGGAGAAGAGGAAGGAGGAGGTGAAGACGTGGTCTTTAGAGACCTAATAACGAACTTCGCCGGGGCATACTACACAGTTGTGAACAAAATGAAAGTATCTTACGCCTCCTTAGATTTGCCCTTATACAAACTCTACGAATTGAACGAGTTGAAAGATGAGTGCATGGTAGACGCTGAGCTGTCTAAGAGCCAAGGAATAATGTTCTCTCATACTTATTTCCTCGACTGTAATTTTAAACTGGAAGGGTACAAGTTTGACCTTCATTCGGTCCTCATAAACGATAGAGCTGAGAAAGATAGGCTCTCTAAGATGATCGAATTCAAGAGGAAATACGACCCGGAAGACTTGATGAACCCTGGTAAATTGATGTTCTGAAGGTTCGCGTGATGATCCTGAATAACCTCAAGACCATTGAAGGAAAGACGATCAACATAGAAATTGAAGGAAAAACTCAACACCTGACAAACGAGAAAGGAGATGACATGGATGGCAGGCTAGTCCTACCTGCGTTCGTGGATTCGCATGCCCACATGGACAGCAACTTCCTGCTTGACGTGTGCAAGGAAGCTGAGAGTGAGAAGTTCACCGAAGCGTTAAGGGCTTTGATAGACTGCAAGGAGAACTTATCTGAAGAACAAATTTACGATCTGGCTAAGAAGTCCGTCAAGATTTATGCGGAACACGGCTCACTTTTCGTCAGATCTCACGTTATGATAGACGGAGTGAAATGGAAGGAAAGGGCTAGGTCTCTCCTAAAATTAAAAGAAGAGTACAAAGGAATAGTGAACATTCAACTGATAGGCTTCATACAGAGTTACGATTACTTCGACGAGGAAATGGTTGACAGGGCTTCCAAGGTGATTGAGATGGGCTTCGATGGAATAGGAGGACAGCCTCATCTCCAGCCCTCTGTGGACGACGGAAAGAGGATGATAAAGTCGCTTTTCGACATAGGGACTGAAAAAGGGATACATCTAGACTTTCACGCAGACTACGCTGACGAACCGGACTCTAAGTTCAGCGAGATAATAGTTTCGGAATCTCTGAGGAGAAACTACAGGAAGGTGGCGCTGAGTCACCTAACTGCGCTTCACTCATATTATGACGACTATGCAAGGAGGCTTATGAGATGGATGGCAGAGGCTGGAGTTTCGGTAGTAGTTTCACCTATAACTGTGCTCGAAGAATCTGGAGCACATGAAAATTATCCCAAAAGAAGAGGAATCGCCAGGGTTAGGGATATGTTGTCCTTTAACGTTAATGTAGCATTAGGACATGACGACATACAAAATCACCTCAATCCCCTTGGAGTGGGTAACCTCATGCACTCAGCATTCACCTTAGCAATAGGAGAATACATGTACTTCTCGAAATATGTTAAATCTATCTTTCAAATGATGACATATAACGGAGCTACACTTCAAGGTATTTCGAATTACGGAATCGGAGAGGGAAAGCGAGCCAGCCTAGTCGTCCTAGATTCGAGCGACCCGATGGATGCATTGAGGAAGATATCTCCAGTTAAGATGGTGATAAGCGAGGGTAAAGTAATTTACGATGACGAGAGCGTAAGGCACACGTACATTTGAGGTCTCAAATTAATAGAAGTTACAACCTTTCCAAAATTAGATTAATACAGTTGTTGCTAAATGAGTTAAACCCTTACATGAAATGATTTTTACATGAATAAGGTTTATCCCTAATGCCATAACTGTTAAGATTAGAAGCCTATATGATTGAATCTTCAGTGAAAAGGTTCTGAATCGTTCATA
>DAHF01000027.1:150-2059 GCA_002495845.1 Sulfolobus sp. UBA167 | reverse complement strand
ATCGAAAGTACAATTTCGAATGTTAGTCCACTATTTCATGATGAATGAAGTTCTTCCTTTTAACCATTTGTATACAACTTTTCTTTCTCTTTAAATCTTCCTTTTTATTCTTTCGAGCCTAAAGATCTCATTTATTTCCTTCTTCAACTTGTTGAAATTCCTGTTCATTGCAAAAGCTAGAACAGGATCAGTTATAATACTTGACGTTCCTTTCACATCTATTCTCCTGTCCTCTGGTTTGATTATCATTTTACCCACACCCTTCGGACGAACTAAGTTTACTATAAGCGTTATGGTCTCTCCATTATTGATGTATCTAGCTGTCAACTTAATGTCTCTTAATGTTCCTGGTAAGGTGATAGAATAGAAATTCTCATCTTCCTTTTTAATTTCCTTAACTGGAAGAAATGTTCTCACAACAAACTCAGGATCAGATAATAGAGCTAACAACACATCCCTAGAATAATCCGTTTCAATAGAGTAATTTATATCCATATAATTAACCTCCGAATATATTAGTAATATATAGTGCTAACCTTCACAGTAAAAGTTTTCGTATGCCTTTCTTTAAGATTTCTTTAAAATGGATTCCATGCCTTAACACGTCTTTTAATGGTTTATGAGTAGGCTTCCCGTGTATTAAGTCCAAAATTAAGCCTAAAAATTACTTGAAGATTTAACGTAATTGATTACACTCCTAAACCATCACAGATCTAAATAAAGTGGGCGTAAGGTCCTCAAAGTAAACGGCGTCAAGGTAGCCCTCATTTATCATCATTTCCTTCAATTCCGTGAATTCCTTTCTGTTGTTATAATAGCACGTAAAGCTCAGGAAATTTGTATAATAATCAGTGTAAGTTAGATATCTTTCTCCCAAAACTCTCTTCATTTCCAAAACTTTTTGCTGTATGTTGTGTCCTTTCACTTTACTTTGATCTATAGAGACTATGAAAAGTGTAGAACCTACTATGTTACTAGACGAAAAGAAAGGCTCTAGGAAGAACGCCTTAGACCTAGTGAAGGCATCCAGAATTCTCCTTATTTTCCTGTAAGTTTCTGATGTGTATTTCAAGAACACCTTCCTTGACATGTCCTTAATCGAACCGAATGGGTTGTAAATCAGTTCCCTCAAAAGCATTCTCTCTGTTGAACCGGGAATCCTTAATGATTCTATAGTTTGTTTATCACTTTCCTCCAATTCAACCTCTACTTTGAAGTATTGCCTAGGTTCCATGAAGATCAAATCCAAATAACTCCCTTTCATCTTCCTCAAATAGCTTTCCAACTCAGCGTCGTTTTGATAAACTATCCCCATGCTTCCTATGTCGACGTCTAGAGGATCCTTTCTCAAAATCGTGAACTCGTCCAAGAAACTGGGAGGGAATTTAGTTATGTCATCCATCAATTTCATCATTGTAACATGTTTAGCTTGAAATAGAACTTTAGCTTTCTTTAAACCTACATAGTTGTAGTTTGGCATCAAATAAATGCTAAAACCTGTCTTCTTCAAATCGTCCAGACTTCTCTTTACCTTAAAGAAGGAAGTCTTCAGTTCTTTAGCTATACGGAGAGCCGTAGGAAGCTGAAAGTACTTGTCCTTGTCAGTAGGAAACTTCAATGCCCTTATCACTTCCCTAGTAAAGTCATCAATCATAGATGTTACCCTATATTTATAGAAAGATTAAAATAGATTTGGTTGCTCGAATATTCTAGACTTCGTTCTAAATATTTGATATCCAAATCTTTTCCTTGCGCTATAACTCNNGGGTATCCAAATCTTTTCCTTATGCTATACCCTTGCCCTTCATAAATTGAAGATAAAACCTTCAGGGAGAAACCAAATACCTTCGTGAGAGCCCTGATAAGTTTCTTTAAGCATAACGCGGTGAAGTCAAATCGTAATTCAATC
>DAHF01000027.1:0-144 GCA_002495845.1 Sulfolobus sp. UBA167 | reverse complement strand
GCACATTTGATCCTTCTACGATTTTTATGTAATTAGCGTTCAATGATCCATAAACAAAAACATTCATTATAATTCCATAAAAAAAGAGATCTGTCACTCTCTGATCGTGTCTTCATATGCCCCAACTGCAGTTGTGTTGTAGAT
>DAHF01000092.1 GCA_002495845.1 Sulfolobus sp. UBA167 | reverse complement strand
GGTTTACCATAAACGGAGCGGCACCTACACAAAATAGTTTTACCTTAGACTGTCCAGTGATCTTGGTCAACTACGAAGAGTGGACTGATGGAGGTGTTCCATTATGAAATATCTATCTCTTTCTAAAAGAGGACTTAGCACGTCAGTCTCTCTGATAATCCTCCTCATCGTCGTGATGGCTATATTGATTCCATTTGTGTTCTATCTGGAGTATTCATCTTCTTACTCACAAGTGAACTCTGCTATCTCGAACAACTACGTGACCCTGAAGACTAACCAGTACAAGAACGTGGTAGACGGCAAACCCTCAATACTTTACTCTAACTCTTCTCTTGTATTTCAGTTCATAAATGGAACTTTCTCCTCCCCTACGTCGTTCACCATAAAGAAGGTGCTATTCTTCAACCCATCTACTGGCTATTGGAAGGAGGTGGAGAAAGCCTGCGTATCCTTCCAGAATGGTACTCAGGAGGACATCGACCTTGAGGGTCTCACTGTAAACGCCGGCGTTCAGATTCAGTTCAGCAAGAATCTTGTCACTGACCCCATAGCAATAGTTACGACTCTTGGGAACATATTCTATCTAACGCCGGGCTCATCAATAGGTCCTTACTCCAGCATTGGTAAAGGAGGTTTCACCATAGTATCGCAGGCTGTATCAAAGCAGGGGCTGACTGGGATTTCCACAGATGTTGTCAGCAATATAAAAGGTGCTTATGCGACTTACAAGACTCCAGTGTCTTTCTCAAACCAGACAGGGTCTTTCTACGTGAACGAACCCGAGGAGTACGTCTATTTCACTAACGCGTCTGGTATATACACTGCCCAGTTCTACAACTGGTATGTGATTGGAAATGCACTGTTGACCAAGATTAACTCTACCGAGGTCAAGGTAACGCTGGAGGGATCTCAGGCAGTGCTTGTGAGCAATTACTCTGTTGTGACGACTAAGGTAACGCTCAACATAGTGAACAATTATTACTCTGACACAGGTTCTGTGAAAGTTAAGTTGGACGGGGCGACTGAGCAGGTCGGTTCTTCATCCTCATTCCAAGTCACGGCTGGGTACGTTAACTTGACAGCTATTACGACCACGGTGTGTGACTTGAAAGACAATGGACAAGAGAGGAGCTACTTTAATTTCTCCAACTTCACCTACGACGGTGTTATCTACAAGGGAACCGAGGCTCTGTTGTTAATCCCACCTACGATTTCCTCTGCAACAGTTTACCTAAACTACTTTAATGGCGTCAACTGCTTCTATATCACTATAGAAATGGAAGAGTATAACGGTGATGGATATCCTAACAATGTAAAGTACATCATTCAGGAGGGATCGCCTTACTTGGAAACGGCTTACTTCAATGGGACAGGTGAAGATTTAATATTGAATTCGCCCGTTTCTTTTTGGATAAAGCAGGGTAACTATTCAATTGGAGGAACAGGAACTATAGAAAGTAATGGTTACGTTGTCTATTATACTGATGGTAGTTCACATTATTTTCCAATTATAGGTTGGGAGCCTTATGTCATAAGTACAAGCGCAGACCAGAAGATAACTAATGGNNGGGTCCTTATGTCATAAATACAAGCACAGGCCAGCAGATAACTAATGGGTATTACTACATTGAATCGCCGGTCACAATCTACTTCTACTATGCCTTCGACGAGGGTTTCAACCCATTGGAATGAGGTGAATGGTTCTATGCTCTCCCCATCATTAGGTAAGGCGCAATCCAATCTAATCGCTTTCCTGATCGCTATAGTCGTCATAATTCTCTTCGTCTTCGGAATCTTCTTTGCCATCTCAGATGTTTCCTCTCCTCAGGAAAAGCTGGACTACCACACCGTGATTCAACAGCAGCTTGACGGAGGGGCAGTCCTGATCTACTTCAACTCGACTTCCTCTCCTCGCCTCGAATTAGTTAACATAACTGCTGGGACTAGCTATCAAATCCTCCAAATATACACAAACCAGAAAGGTGCGTGGTTACCTGTTAACCCAACTAAAGTTTGTCTGGACGTCAACGGAAAAGATGAGCCTTACAGCTTATCTAATCCCCTCGAACCAGGAGAAGTTGTATATCTCCCCTCCTCCTCGGGTGACCAAGAAGTCTCCCTATTGCTCTCGGCTTATGGCGTCACGCAGTTCGCGTTCGCCGTGCCTAACTCTACGGTGATAGCATGAACGGACCAACTCGTATACTTCTTGTAATAGCTGCAGTTATACTGTCCCTGATTTTCCTTTCCATGTACGCGTTCTATGCAGGGATTTTTTCAAACCAAGCCCTTCAGGAATCCACTCTATTGTCATACTCTAGCGAGACGACGATGTCCTTTTCCCCTGTGTCTATTGAGCAGACCGCTCCGGGGACCGTGAAATATCAGAGCGGGTATTATCATTTCACTGTGGACGTGATAGGAACCGTGAACGGCCCCCTTACGAGTTACTGGGTTATTCCCTTCGTCACGAACGGGTCTTATAGCCTAAACACAGCAGTTCCTACAAATCAGAACTCCTCAATCGACGTGAGCACCACTACGCAGGTCTCTCAGGAGTATATACCTCAGACCTCCCAGTTCTTCTCCTTTAAACTGGAGGCATATCNNCGCAAGTGGATAACGGACAGCCATTCAACCTCACCGCCACTCTATTCAAGGGAGAGATAGTTGTGTTATGGGTAATGACTTATTACCAGGGGAAGTACTATAGGATAGCCATATCCTACCTCAGTCCTGAGGATTCCTCAATTTCTAACGTATCTAATGGACTTAGCCTATGTACTAACATCTATGAGCTGAATGGTGCGGGCGGGACGCTTGAGAGCGGAGGGTCTACAACGACGTTGTCAGCAGGCACATTGATAGTTGTACCTAACGGCGGACTGCCAGAGCTCGTGATAGGTCCTTACTACGTAAATCTACCTCCTGGCACGAAGGTGAACGGACAGCTACTCCCCTCAGGAGGGGTCTTATTTGTAGACAACGGTGGAGAGCTAGTCCAGGAGTGCAATAATCTGGCTTATCTTCCCGTTACTTCATTCATGGACTTAGTCCTTGGGCACAACACGTGGATAGGCACGATCGAAGGAGAGCCTTATTATCCAAGTGATCTAGGTAGCCAGAGCATATCTCAATGGATATACTTGCATGCCTCATCCAGAAGCCTTAACCAGCTGGAAAGTCCATCGTTGCCTGAGATAGTGATCGTCAACTCTACTGCTCTTTCCCTTCTTGACGCCTCTTCTAACACGGTTTACTGGTCTGAATACGCTCCGACCGGAGGCTATGTCTTGTGGAGCGGTAACTCAGGCTTGATAGTCGGAGGAGGCTCTGCATTATATAGCCCCACTCCGTTAACACCGTCTAAGTCCTCAGGCATCTACTCTGTAGCGTATACCGTTGAGGTTGCATCAGGGGAATGGCTCACCATAGTTGATCCGGACAGCTTAAATGGACTTACACTCAACTTGTTGACCGGGGTCTACAATTCGCAGACAGGCTTCGTGGGACTTTATGTGAATGGGACTTTAGTATCATACGCTCACATTGAACCACAGCAACTCAATCCCGTGAACAGCTATGCTGATAGCGGGAGCGTGACCGGTAAAGGTCCTGGAGGTACCCTTTTCACATGTCTTTCTACTCTCCCAGGAGGAACTACGTCGAGCGCCAACAATCCAACTTCACTTTTATATACATATAGCGGATATCTTGGAAACTCCTACGTTTACCAAGATGCGTTGGACCAACAGGAGGTCGAATCCATATTCAAGGGTTTGCTACCAGATATATCGAACCTTCAAGTCCTCTGGGATCAAGGACTATTATTGAACGCCAACCCCACTCCTGAGGTCCCTAACTTGGTCAATGAAAACCAGTTTAATGCCTACTTTGGAGGGACAGAGGCATCTCAGCCGTCTTTAAATACACTTCCAATAATATGGGCTGGAGGAAATCCGATCAACTTGAATAATCCCGCG
>DAHF01000006.1:14603-14820 GCA_002495845.1 Sulfolobus sp. UBA167 | reverse complement strand
TATGATCAAGCTAAATCTTCCTTATATAGCTAAATTTTAGAACCAATAGAGATAAATTATAGACTAACAAAAAGGTAACTATGGACAAGATATTCCAAGGAGTTAACGTTAATCTCCAAGCTCTGGCCCAAAGTGTGGATTTTTACCTGCAGGGGAAAGGATATCACACTCAAAACTTCGTTAGCGGAAACTCAGCCGTGGTGCAGGCTAAGAAGAC
>DAHF01000006.1:3489-14568 GCA_002495845.1 Sulfolobus sp. UBA167 | reverse complement strand
AACGGGATGGGCTCGTTAAATGTCAACATAGGCTTGGCAGACTGGATAGTAGGCACTGACGTAGCTGAAGACGTTATAGCTTACTTAGTCTTGACACCTTTAGCTGTGGTCGAAGGGATTGAGGAAGTCTGGAACTTAGAGGTAGAGAGACAAGTTATGAGCGAAATAGAAAGGCTTGTGTACTCTGGACAAGTAAACATGTACGGCAACAATCCTTACGGCAACAATCAACAGTTCAACAACCCATACGGCTACGGGTATCAGAACCCGTATCAACAGCCTTATCAACAGAACCCGTATCAACAGCAATATCGTCAATCTACATGCCCTTCGTGTTCCAGCCCTCTGCCACCCAACGCTAGGTTCTGCCCTTCGTGTGGGTACAAGCTCTTCTAAAGTTAATGAACAAACGCTCTTTTCTTTGCTCTCCGTTTCTCCTAAGGTAACTGGTGGTAAAGAAAAGACTTTTTTTCCTCTCTCTTTCGTTCCTCACTTCCTGTCTTCTTTTAACGCTTTTATATACTATGCAGAAGCATTCAACATCTCATTTACTTATAGAATTGTTCTCAGATTGTAGACGTGCGCCGTGTAACGACCTATCCTAAATAAAGAAGGGAAAAGAAAGAGTAAGAGAAGAAGGTTGTTTATTCAATTCTTTTTTTAAAAAAATTAATGATTTTCTCAATTTCAAAAGTTCTCCATTCTTCTCTTCAGACCGCATTATACCACGTTAACTCCTCAGTGTTCTCGCTCATCCTTATGAAAGGCATGGCGTGGTATAAAGAGTAAATGGTTCCATCGTTCATAAGTATGTAACCTACTAACGAAGGTCCGTCGAAGTAAGCTGCTTGACTCTGTAGCGACGAAACCTCATTTTCCATGTAATTTTGTATGGAGGACTCCACAATTCCCTGAGCTGTGGAGTTGAGTTGTTTGACGAAGTAGTCGCTCAAGTTTATTGCCAATGTAGCATAGTAATTTGCAAAGAAACCATAGTCATATACCAAGTTAGGGTTCTTCATCACGTCTGTCAATAGGCTCACATTGCCGTAAGAAGACCCAGTTACAGCGTCGTAGTATTCAGCCGCATACATGTCCATCACATATGCGTTATAGACTCCTTGGTATAAGCCGTAAGGAGTTATGGTAGGTCCTGCGCTCAGCGAAATGCTGAGTCCCGCCCAAGCTATTGAGTCCATTACATCGCTCAGATTACCGTGATAGAGGTACTCAGCCTCTGCTGCCGTCTCTAATGCCCATAAGTTACCGGTCTGCTCTGCATGGTTTTCCGACTCATTTACCAGTTCTATAGGGGAGCCGTTGTAGACGCTCTCTAGCGCCATTACCATAGGATTGTTAGGAAGGTAGAACTCGAAGTAATCTCCCTTAGACGCTAGAGCTTGAGCCTCCTGATAATAATTGCTTGCCTCGTTCCTTTGAGACGAATTAGCGTGAGCGTAGAATTCGTTGTAAAGTTGTACCATAGCTTCATAGCCAGAGCTCAAGTTGACTTGAAAGTCGATATACCCTTTCGGCTGAGGTATCTGTTGGGATGTCTCTATCTTGTAGATCTGAGGTATGTCGCAGACAGTGTATAAGGTCTCATTATGCTCTTTAGCGTACTCTTGTGCCATTTGGTAGTTCTGCCCTTCGGCTAAGGCCATCATCTTCGGAACGACAAGATAGTATATTCCCCCTTGGTTTAGCTGAACTATCCTTTGATACACTACTCCAGTAGAATACATGTAGCCTTCCAAGCCGACGTCACCTAGGAAGTACATAGACTTGTTTAAGTAAGGCTCTTGCCCCAACATAGATGCTAAGAACATAACAGTAGCTGAGTCAGTCTTCACTGCTCCCCCAACGTTTATTGGAGAAGGAGCTGTTATGTATAAGTAATAGTTATAAGATATCAGAGGCTGGCCTCCAAACATGGAAGCTATGACTGCAGCTCCCTTTGCTCCTGCTAGGTATCCGTTTCCGGAAGAGTATAGTCCTCCTATTAGGACCCTTCCATTCCCATAAGTTGTGTAGCCGTACTGCGACGCGATCGTATGTGCAGGAAACACTGGGTTGATTAGGTAGTCTTCTCCATTTCCGAGGCTGGCGGGCGGATCTCCGACGTATCCTACGCTTTCAGTTACTGTGGAAGGTGAAGAGGAAATCACTGTCGTAGTATAAGTCTTAGGTGACGTTTTCAAGTTCTCACCAATTAAAAAACCCGCTATTGCGGCCACAACAATCATAATTATCAATATATATAACAAAATACTTTTTTTAGTATCCATTATAAAAAAGGGCAAAATAGTTGAATTTAAGCTTTTACCCAATTCTAGAGTTTAAGAGAAAGATCATTTGGAGATTTGGACTTCTCTATCCACCTTCTCTGCGTTCTTTTTCGATATTGTCATGAGTAAAGACGCCATTAGAGGGGCTAGCATGTAAACCGTCAGCGGTATTGAATCGAAAATGACCGTCCCTGCCATGAGGGATATCGATCCGAGGAAAAGCGGGTAATCTCTCTTTCTCAAACCGATCGCCACTCCTAAGGCAAGAAAAGCCAGAAAGAAAATCACCGGAGGCATCCAGTCAGTAACGCCTAGGATTCCGAATATATACGGAAAAGCCACCCCTATGGCGAAACCCCATCCTGGTATGACGTTGAGCACTGTCGCTATGGAAACTGTTGCACCGATTATAATGAAAGGCAACGCGCTCTTCCAGCTTGTCTTCTTGCTTTCCATTACTACAAATGATGCTCCGGCGAAAATGACCGTATAAGCAATCATGAATCCACTGTAACCCGATATTGCCCCAGCAATGGAGCTACCAACCATTTGATCTAACCAATCGAAGGAAAGGAACGAGAATGCAACCAAGTCAGGTATCATTAGAATATAGATTGATCTCCTACCACTTTTCTCGACCAAATAGATGCTTGACGCTACGATCAGTCCAACATAAATTAACGAGAAGGCATAAGGTACGTTAAACGACGTATTGTTTATGCCAACAGCGATGTGAACCAAGTCCAGACCAACGGTAGAGGCCAAGACTGAAGTCAGGAGGGCTCTACCCCATCCCCTGAGATACACCAAAGCGTAAACTAATAGTAACGGCTGAAGGATCAAAAGGATAACGTATGAGGCACCTCCTATAAGGTATGCGAAGTGTAAATATGGCTCTACTGTTGTCACCGAGACTCCGGCAAGTCCGAAAGGAAGGACAGAAACTAGGAACTCTCTATTGAAAAATAGTTCTAAGAACTGTGCTATAACATAAATAGATAAAAAAAGAGATATATTAAATGAATTAGAATTTATTTCTCTCATTCTTGAACGCCTTTATGAACGAGAATCCAAGAGACTTCATCGCAACCGGTATCAGTGGTACTATAGCCAGGGATATGAGCAGAGGCATGAGAGGGACATATGAGGAAGATGATGAAGATGACGCTGGCTGTATGTATAAGTTATACCAGAAGGAGATGGACTTGAAGTCTACCGACTCTCCCGCACCTCCTTGGAAGACTGCGAACGCCACATGGTACGTTTTCCCTGGAGACAGCTGCACTTGATAGTGAGACATACCTTGGCCGTTGGAAACTCCCGCTGTCGAGAAAGTCCTCACGAACTCAGCATACCAGTAAGTTCCAGTCTGGGTGTTCTTATATGTCAAACCTGTAGCGACTATCGAAGGATCCCACAGCTTGGAGGCATTATAGTTTCCGTTCATGAGGTCCCATGCGCTGTAGTCAGGATTGTTAAGGTATGGAAATCCCACGAAAGGAGTCCCTCCAATGTAATAGATCGACGATCCGTTAACGTAAGCATCAGCTATCAGTCCCTGGTCTTGGAGATATCCCAAGTTTAGCGGATCTCTATATGAAGCATAGTGCATGTAAGGAGGCGTGGAGTTCCTGCTGAACAGTGTGGGACCGGGGTACCCAAAGTCCTGGGTGTTGTTAGCTCTGGGGTTATCATTGAGAACCCAGAGTTCGTCGTAGCCTGCGGATATTGCACCCGTAGTGCCAGGCATCATGTGAGGAGTATATGCTACTTGGTACCATTGACTCGGTGCTCCTCCAAGAGACCATAGGATGGCGAACCTCTCTGGATACATGTAAGTGGAATTGTAGAACAGAGAGACGTATTTAGCAGTGTCCTCAGGGTAGAACTCATTGTAAGCGCCTTGGGCCCATGTAGTTCCGTTAAGTCCCATCTTGACGAACTGTGAAAGCGAGGTGATTATAGTCCCACTGTAGTTCAAGTACAGAGATTTTATCATGATTGGATTTCCGTTGTTCAAGGGATTTCCTTCAGGTCCTATCGCGCCCAATATTTCTCCGACTAGCTTTCCACTCTCGTTGAGCACCACGATCTGGATTGGGTTGCCTAAGGCTTGTCCCGGAGGGTATTGTATCTGTTGAGATTGAGGTATATAGCTAAGGGAAGCCATGCTTTCATTGCTCTCACTATAGGACACGTTCACTACCCACCAGCCTGTGGGAAGCTCAGAGAAGGGCTGCCATATTCTTCCATTTGGAGTTCTCTCTGGACATGCCATCCAAGAGATGTAACCGTGGTTTCTAGCCTTCATGAGTACCATTATGTAAGGTGTACCGTCTATGTAAGTCCATGCTGCCTTTACGTAAACGAAATGGGTATGCCCCGATATTCCTCCCGGCACGGGTATGGTGGGCACTAAGGGGACGCTTGTCCAAGGTATAGTGCTCCAAAATGACGCCGAACCAGGGGAGCCGAGGTCTGGGGATACATTGGGAACGTAATATGCAGTCACTGTGCTAGAAGCTTGTGCAGCTGAATTTAAGGCGAAGTCTGCTCCGTAGGAGGCTAGGAGCAATGCTACTATAATTAAAGCTCCCAAAGCCAAAAGCTTAGCGTACCCGTTAGCCACTTAAACCACCTCTGCCTTTGCCTTTTCCAATTCTCTGCAATTCTACTAATGATATAATACCTCCAATTCCAAAAAGAAGGATAGCCAGTCCTACGAAATTCACGAAATAGTTGGGTGTAGTGTTTCCAGTTATCTCTATCATTCCGTTTACATCGAACTGCTCTCTAGGGTAAACAAAGGTAGTAGTCCCGAAAATAGTAATGATTAAGCCTATTACAACTAAACCAATAGATACGAATTTTAGAAAGGTATTTCCGTTCACCATGACCACCTCAGATCGTACCGTTTACCACGTAGGGGTCCCACTGACCTGTTGGCATCACTCCTCCAGTTATTTCTTTGGCCAATGTCGCATTAGATGTAGCAAATATAGTACCTTCCATCCACGAGTGCCCTAGACCCACTCCGGCAAGCCCACAGAACTCAGCACATGCAACATGGTAATAGCCTGGCTTAGGGAAAACTAAGACAAGGTAAGAATAGTATCCAGGTACTGCCTCTGCACCGAAGTTGAAGCCCAGAGAGAAGTTACTCGCAGCAGACTGAACGAAGAATTCGTGGAAAACGTCCACACTATGTATCACGAACACGACCGGCTCATCAACGGGAACAACGGTCATATTCGTCATCGTCCTCTGATGTGGATTGAAGTCCCAGTGCCACTGTTGAGCTTCAGCGTAAACCACCACGTATGGACCTTTGTAAGAACCTAACGCGTTAACGAAGGCAGCATGGACTACTCCCTCTCCCGCGTTATTCGTGGGGTTATAACCTACGTAGTCATAGGAATCATACTGTATTTCCAGGGATAAGGCGGCCACTATGACAAGTACAAAAAATAGAGCTATTACTGTTCCTCTTTTCACCTTTTCACCTTAAGATAAACGTTAGACTTGTTCTTAAAAAGATTTGCGTTTTTTATGAAAACATGTTTACATTGTTTAGTTTAAAAAAATAAAAGAAATTTTCTTTATTTGTTTATAGCAAAGCAAAACATTTTGGAGGTTCTCACTTTAGTTACTTTAACGGAGTTCTACAACACCTTAGAAACCCTCTTATTAGACTTTAGTCTAAAAAATACTTATAATCATTATTAAAGTAAATTAATAAAGTATAGAAATCTTTTTATACTATAATCCTCACAGACGATAAGACTATCATGTATAAACAGTATAAATTTTTCATAAAATTGGTGATAAAATGGAGAAAGTTGAATATAAATCTTTAAATAGATTAAAAAATCATCAAAGAAAATTTAATTTTTTTACAGTTATATTCACAATTGTTGCAGGTTTATTCACTTGGATCTCGACTCTACTGAGCAACGTCCTGATGATAGAGTCTGGCATGTTAGTCTTCACTACAGCTTTGACTATACTAGGAGTGAACTTGACTTTGGACCTCACTGTGAAGTCAAACACTAACTCATGGATATACGTGCAGTCTAGCCTAAGAACAGTGAGCAAGGAAACGTGCGAACATAAGCCATCCATGTTACAGGGAAGGTTAGCAAAGTTCTTCAAGAAGAAATGGGCGCATTTCTTGATCATATTCCCCAGCTTCGTGGTTTTCTACATCGTGATGGTAGTAGGCATAATAGGATATCAAGGGCTTGATCCTGCAGGAATAAGCTTAGTGAACTTTGCGTCAGACATCAGTTGGTTCCTGTGGTTTCCCCTGCTATGGGCATTAACGTGGATAGCAAATGGGAGAACGTGGTGCCAGACTTGTCCTTTCAGTGGACAAGCTGAATGGCTTCACAGGGGTCACCCATGGAAGAAGGGAAGGAAGATAGGGCTTAACCTTAGGTGGCCTATGAAGTATTCCACCATCTTATACTCCGCTATAGGGTTCTCGATATTGACGTGGGTCGAAGAGTTCTACAACATCGGTGGCCCCGGAGTGCCTGAACTCACCTCGGTGGTGCTGATATACATAGCCACCTTGGAGCTCTTCGTAACTCTCATCTTTCAGGACAGAACGTTCTGCAGGACAATGTGCCCATTAAGCGCCCCATTGGCGCTGACCACAATGATCTCACCGCTTGGAACTTTCAGGGTTAAGGACCAGGAGAAATGTAAGACATGCACCACTAAGGAATGCATGAAGGGAAACCAGGAGAACTACGGGTGCCCTTGGTTTGCATCTCCTGGAAGCAGGGAGACCGCGCCCATGTGCGGGCTTGCATCTGACTGTTACAAGGCATGTCCTCATGATAACATAGACTGGAACGTCAAGAAATTTCCGTGGCTAGGCGACCTCAACGTGGGCAGGAAGAGGTTCGATCTGGGTTTATCAGTCCTCATCCTACTCGGAGTGGTCCTATTTCAGTTCGTAAATGCAATACCTGCATATACTATTATAGACCAGTGGTTGAACCATTTCACGGGTTGGACGTACTTCTCTAAAGCATTTACCCCGGGGCTATCTAAGTATGGATACTCTAACGATGGTTATCCCAATCCCGTGGACTACACCTTCATAAACGCAATACCGGTCATGATCGTCTATGCTATATCAAGGATGCAAAAGAAAGTTCCTTTCAAGCTTGCTTTCACTAGCTTGTCCTATTCGCTGGTGCCAATATTCGCCTCCACAATACTCGCTAGGAACTTGCCCAAACTCCTGGGAGGAGCCCTGCTGATAATGAATGAGATCTCTAACCCCGCAGGGACAGGTGTAAACAGGGGAATATATTCCACCTTTTGGGGAGGAGTACTTCATTCCCTTGGAAGTGATCCAGTTAATGCAACTGCAGAGTGGTGGGTCCTTCCACTCATGGAACTTGTCATAGTCTTCGGAGTTTTCCTAGGCATGAGGGCTTCGAGGGGTCTGAGTGATACTGACGGACTAGACAAGAGAGCTTACTATTCCCTAGTTCTAGGCTTCGGGATAACCTTCATGGTGATCACGTATTGGATGTCCTCTCCGGCTTCCCCTAACTTACCTTTCTATAACCCATTGATAGGAAACGTACTCTACAACCCTCTACAAGCTCAACCTCCGTTTTAGGTGATTTTTATGGAACCTATGGTTTTCATAGATGTAGACAGATGCGTGGGTTGCTTCATGTGCGAGAGGGCCTGCGCCCTAGCTAGGGCGATAGAGATAAACGTTAACTTCAAGCTAGCGGAGCTCGTCAGACCTGAGGACTGCACTGGGTGTGGTGCCTGCGAGAGGGCCTGCCCTTACTCATGCATAAGCGTCATAAATCATGGAGTTAACATCTCAGAGAGAGCTAAGGTCACACTTTCTAGGGTTAGGAGGAATATGTCGAGAAGATTGGTGACGATAGACGATGATGCGACCTTAAGAGAAGCGTCTAAAGTCATGGAAATGGAAGGGATAGGCTCCCTCATGATAGGGAGCCACATTATCACGGAAACCGACGTCCTTAACGGTTGGTTCTCAGGCAAAACGTTAGTCAAGGAAGTCTCAAAGGAGGCGATAACTATAGAGGGTAAATCCACGGTTGATGAAGCCCTTCAAGTCATGAACGAGATGAACATAGGACACCTCCCCGTGATTGAAGGAAATTCCATTGTAGGTATGTTTTCAATTAGGGACGCATTGAGGTCAATGTCGGTTACTTCTATCAACGAGGGTCTAAAGGTCAGGAGTGCCAGGAAGGAGGAGAAGGCTAGGGTGCACGCGATGGAAGTCCCCCTGCTTTCTACCGGTTCGACATACGGTGAAGTCTATGACGTCCTAAAGATGAAAGGGATCAAGGCTACCATTGTAGGAGACGGAGTTGTATCCATCAGGGATATCACGAAGGGAGTGGCGGAAGGTAAGTCTCAGAATGACCAGGTCGAGCCCAGAACCATCAAACATTTCAGGGGCGAAGATCCATTACACGCTGTCATAGGATACATGATGCAGCACAATGTAAGACACGTACCTGTGATCGAAAATGACAAACTACTGCTCCTTAGCATAAGGGAGATAACGTCAAGAACGGTTTGGATACACGCCATCTAGAAGAGTAACAGAAAGACTTATTAAATTCTAAACGAAAACCTGAAAGTATAAAAATTTCTCAAATCCTTTCTAAAGAAAGATAAGCATGAGAAACTATTTAACACTATTAACGGTATATGCTGTAAAATGGATCATTAAATAATCTACAGCAATTATTGAATAGATTAAAGATTTATTAAACAAGATTAAAAAATATTCTCTTAGTTTTAACAATATATTAGTTAAAAAAGAAAACTTTTTAAAAGTTGGCTTGCGAATCTTAGTTCATGAACATAAAAATGTGGGGTCCTATCCTGGCCGGAGGTGTAATTATAGCAATCGGAATACTTTTGCTAGTTGGATACGGGTTCTCTTTCTTGGATCATCCCACTGCATTTGCGTTCAATTACGCTGCAACAGATTATCTCGGGATGGCCTTAAATATAGTAGGTCTAGCTCTGGTCATGATAGGAGGGGTATTTAAGAAATGAACAGAAAGAAAGTAATAATTTTTTTAATTTCATCTATTGCAATAATTGGAATAGCTGTCACGACATACCCCATGATCCAGTCTCTGGTGGGTCCTCAACAAATAGAGCTGGCCAAATCTACTTACGGAACGTTTCCACTATGTGTGTACTTACCGAACGGAATGGGTAAGCATTTAGAGAACGTCACAGGAATCATGTTGACCATAAACAACGAAGACGATAAGGACTTGAACCTCTCATGTGTGGAAAACTCAACTAACGTCATTCACGTCAATTACGTTTACGTGAAACAACAAGTGATTAACAGTCAGGGTGACCTGGCAGTAGGGTTCGTAAAGGAAGGGGAGGTCTTCATAGGCGAAGAGACTGTAGTAGTCCCGGTTAAGCTGTCCCCTGGAGTTTACACCTTAGTTTTCAGCGATGGAAACTATTTTCAGGTTAATGTAAGTTAAATTTTTAAAAGAATGAAAATTACACTTAAAATATGGTATCGCTCATAACTCTCGTTATAATTGCGTCATTAATGATATTGGCTATCATAGGAGCCGTTTACTTTGTAGAGAGAAAAATGCAGACCTACACCCACGTGTTCATAGTAGAGTTTTTCATGCTCATGATGGCTACCATGTTCATCGGTGCTATGATATATCTTTACAACCCATCCACGTTCTCGTTAGGAATAGGCGTTGGAATAAACATGGTATCGATGATCATAGCGTTAGCAGCGTTCTTCTCTGTCGCGGAGAACCTCTCAAGGCCTATAAGGGATAGGAAGATCGTCCCTTTGATCTCGATATCAATAGTGATAGACGAGATCCTCATGGGAAGCACCTTTCAGATAGCGGAGAGCGGAAAGTTCCTCTCCCTTATCCAAGGGATTGACTCGTCGTTAAACAGCGTTTGGTTCTTTTATCCAATGATGATAGAAATGTTATTCTTATTCCTTATTAATTTAAATAAATTTTCGGGAACTAAGCTTCCTCTCAATCTCTTTCCAGTCATCGTAGTCACTGCACTGCCTCCCACCCTCATTCATATCCCCTTATGGGAATATTACTCAGCGTTAATAGACATAGCCGTCTTAGGATACGGAACCTTTATCTCGTCCATGTCATGGAAATTCTTCTACACCATGATGGGACTCGGGGTCATGCTAACCTTCATAACGGGTATTCCCTTTGGAGTTTCCTTGTCTGCGTCTATGATGTATTACTACTATTCTATCTTCTCTTCGATCAAGAAAGGGACTAGCGAGAAGGTTGCCAAGGAAAGCCAACAAACGTGAAATGAAAAGATGTCCTCTGAATCATTGGTAAGAACTCTTGCTACTTATTTGACTTTACGAAACTTCTCTTTTCTGGCTCCTCCAGCCCTGCGAGGGTTCCCTTTGGATGGTTCATCGTTTCCACCATCGATTCGGGATCACGTCTCTCATCTGACAGTCGGGGTAGTCAGAGAGCCCCAAAGGGAATCCATCATTGACTTCTAGATTCTGCTGATAAGGAAGAAATGATGGTAGTTGCTCCTTCCACAGTCACATTGAGCTCTAAATAGAGATGCGGAAGAGCGTCGTTAACATCACTAAAAAATTTTTAGACAGAAAGAGATATTTAATCTTCCACCCCTAGAAGGGCGAGACTTTCATTCTTTTGTAAATTTTACATGTTGACGTAATTTGTGCTTAGTTGATCTATTGAATATTTTTACATTA
>DAHF01000006.1:3255-3455 GCA_002495845.1 Sulfolobus sp. UBA167 | reverse complement strand
AAATTCAACAAGTCCACAAAGCACGTAATTTGCTACATATTTAAAAGGCACAGAAAGACAGTTCATAAAAATAAAATTATTTAAAATAATGAGAAATCAAGCATAAAAAGTTTTTTAAATAGGTTTTATTAATCTTTAAATTGACCTACAATGGCTGGAATTAAGCTCGCAAGAAGAGTTATAGGTGCGGTTATAGCAGG
>DAHF01000006.1:0-3167 GCA_002495845.1 Sulfolobus sp. UBA167 | reverse complement strand
GGGGTTATGGAGTTGAAGGATAAGAGGCCCTATCTCTTCATTGGAATTGCGATGATAATAGCTTCGCTGAACCCAGTGTCGCTTATCTTAGCATCAGAACTTGAAATAGTGAGATTCTCTTTTGATATGACCTTAGTCTGGGGAGCTGGCTTGATAGGAATATGGATAGCTGACTATCTCTTTAAGCAAGGAAAACTCAAGGCCCTTCTCTCCTTTAACTTCTCGACGAGGGGTCTAGTACTGGCTTGGGGAATTGCAGGAGTTCTAATATCTTACTGGTACTTCCCTGAGCCTTTCGACGCTTCTGTTCTCTCGAGTACAATGAGAATAGCTCAGCTACTTTCCTTCCTTGTTGCCGGAACAATAGGCGGAATTGGATGGTACGGAATGACGAACACTTGGAAGAGTATATCCATGTTCTCGCTCTTCAGCATGATGGCTAGTATGGCTGAAATATTTCTGGAACTTGGAGCATATTATAACACTAACCTTTATACCTCGTACTCCCTCCAGCAGTTCACCGACACCGCTTACTTCCTGTTCGCGATGGCGTTCGCACCTTCTACTTTTTACATGGTTAAATGGCTGAAGGATCTTGATTTATTTTAAGATACAATTTTTTTAGGTAAGTTTTTTAAAGGTAATTAATTAAGTTTTAATTGGTGATCAACCACGGCAATATTCGAAAGCGAGGCCGACTTATGGGCAATAGGGTTCCTGTTAATGGCTGTAATCTATCCAATAGTCTTCATCTTGCTCATCGTAAAGGCAGATAAGGATCCTCAAGTCGACCCGCTCCAAGTTGCAAAACAAGAGATGGGTGAGTGAATGGAAATTTTTGACCTAATTAAGGCAAAGCCATACCGTTATGTTTTTTTCACTGTTTTCATTTCTTATTTCCTCTTCTACCAAATAGCAGATAGGCTTCTGATATTCCTGAACTTAGCTTCACCCCCTGGGATTGGACTGATAGTGAGCAACTCTCCTCCTGTAAACCCCTCTCAGATGCCTTTTCCCCTTTGGGGGCCGTTCTTGTCACTGAACACTTCTTCATTCACGTGGGCTATAACTCCTCTATCCTTGACTATATCCTTAATCCTCTCGCTTCTAGTATCGACGAATGTGGTTTTGTACTTATTTTATTACTTCATGATAAGGGCGGGGGCGAGAAGGACCATTGCAGGGTCCTTAGGATTGATAGCGACTTCTCTATCATGCTCTTGCGAGCTCTTCACAGCTCTTATAGGGTCCGCAACTTCCTCCCTTCCTTTCCTTTCTTCTATAGCGTTCATGGATACTTTATCGGAGGGCTTGGTCGCACTCGCAGTGTTCCTCCTTTCGTTGTCTTCCTTCGTGCTCTATTCAGAGGTCTCAGGAAAGGAAATCAAGTTAAATTTCAGCATGAAGGCGAGAACTGCGCTGGCCTCAGGTTTAGTGATGCTCTCTTTGCTTCTTCCGACCTCAGTCCCCTTCTCGTTGGTGAAAATCATTGTCTTAGCGTTAGCTGGTGGAATAGAGTCCACTCTCTTAAGTTACAGATCCAAGTACCTCCTTTTGCCTTCGGCATTTCTCATGGCATTGATAATAGCTTTCTATCCTTACTTCTACTCCAGCCCTGCGTTATTTCCTTTATCCTTCATGATGGGAGTCATGGGTAACTTAGGTTTTCAGGACATGCAAAGGTGGGCTAAACTGGGTATAATGCATACCTTAGCTTGGACCATGATAATGCCCGGCCCTATATCCTTGATCATAGGCTATCCTTTACCTTTCTTCAACTTCGGCGCGGGAGACCTCATCGAGATGTGGATTTTCTCTTGGATAGCGGGTACTCCGATAGCGTGGTTCGCCGGGATCTATTACCTAAGGTATATTAGGAAGAACATGTCCTCTCTAGTTACGCTAAGGCTAATCAACAAGGGAGAGAGGAAAGGTCTCACTTGGATAACTCTGGGGGTTCTGGCTCTCCTAACTCAGATAGCGTTCTTTGTTACGCACATTGAATACTTTGTGGACTATAACGGGTTTGATTACTCCTTTCTGACCGTCATGACACTGACGTCTACGTCAGTCATGGTAGGAGGGTCGGTAGCACTAGGGTATGGAATATACCAAGTCATAAAGTCAAAATTTTCAATGCCGAAGGTAAAGAAGAAGAATCTAGGAATATATTCCTTAGTTTACGCTGCTTTGGTGAGCGTACTCGGAGGGTTAGTACACTTCGGGGTTTCCGGTTTCACTTACCCTACATTTTACTTCTTCAGCTTCGGGATCCCGATGCTCGATCCTTCCTTCATAGTTTACCTTCCTCCTCTAGTTGGGATTTACGTGAATCCCATCGAATTGCTTCAAGTTATAGGGGTTTCCATAATGGGTGGCTATATGATATCGTTACTAAAGGAATATAGAAGTAAGGGTAACGTATATGCCTTAGGTCTGGGTGCGCTTGGAGTATGTCCAGCGTGCTTCCTCTCGACGTACGTGTTTGGGTTCGTCTCGTTGTCGCTGGGTATATCAGCTCTCTTTTCACTATCAGATGAACTTATGGTGTCGCTATCCTCAGATGCTCTCCTCCTGTTAGCTCTTATCTTGACTGTCAGAAACAGGAACTGTAAGTTAGAGACTACCATTAAGAACAACAATAACAATTTATAACTTATTTAATTTTAACTTATTTTTAATAAATAAATTGATATAAAACTTTAAATATTTTACTCAAGATATTATACTTAGCCATGACTGCAAGGGAAATGAATAGAAGAGATTACGATAAGCTCTCGAAGTGGGCTTCCGAATACGACCAAGTAAAGGAAAGGGAAGCTAAGAGGTCTGCGTTCATCAAAGTGTTCTACACTGAGGACTATAGAATGCTCGCCATCAAGAACGTACTTTTCGCGATTATGTGGCTCTTCATTGGAGGGGCGTTCGCTCTCTTTCTGAGAAGTCAAGCAGGGCTGACCTCAACTGGAGTTCCTGTGGTGACAACTCCGTACTACTACTTCCAGTCTATGACAAACCATGTTATGGACATGATCTTTGGAGCGGTATTCTCCACAGTGTTCGCCGTTTCTTTTTACATGATACCCGCGCTGAACGGTTCTAGACTAGTGAAGTGGCCGAAAATAGCTAACGCCGGTCTATGGATCGCTACGATAGGACTTTTCATG
>DAHF01000002.1 GCA_002495845.1 Sulfolobus sp. UBA167 | reverse complement strand
CAGCGTAAGCACGAAAGCGAAAACCACGGTAGGCATTGGATTACAACATGTTGTTCTTCACTAAAACATTTTTAGGGGGCTATCCTTCAAGAAGGGACTTTCACACCCTTAACCCCCGTTAAGATAAAAACAAAGTGTTACGCTAAGGAGTCAGCCCCGTTACTTCGTTCATGATAACCATTAAGAAGTTCCTGTGTGCTTCCTTCATGTTCGATGTTCTGGAAGCGTGATTATAAAGTGAAGCTGAATCAAAGAACTCCTTACCGCACACCGGACATGAGTTATTGTTTCTTTCAAGTTCTTTTTCTAGTCTAGAAAAAACAACTTGCTTCTTGAACTCCCTCAAAATATCGCTGAGTGTAGATCTGTCTACGCTCTCATTTGAGCTCTTCTGCTCTTCCTTCATGAAGCCCATGAATGCTTTGGTGCTATTCTGTTCTATCTTTTTCATTGTTCTTTCATAGCTATCCAGCTCTTCTTGCGCGTAGGTGAAGCCTATCTCGACCATTTTCTTGAGGTCTTCAACGTCAATTGCGAACCTCAGCACGAGCGCGTGGAGAGCGTCCTTAGAACCAGAGTAAATGCCTCCTCCAAAAGGTGTGTTAATGTACCACTTTCCCATACCGTCAGAGAACTTGAATTGGACTAAGTTATTTCCTCTAGAAAGGGTTCGTGGGGCAACCCTCGAATAACCAACGTGAAGAAGGGCTTTAAAGAGGGTTACCTTTTGGGGGTTCATGGTAATCTTTCTCATGGAGACGTTTTAAAACTAATTTGACTAGCTAACCTCAATGATGAAAAATATCGCGATCCAGCTTTACTTTTCTTTTAAAGCAACAACGATCTTTGATAGAATATTTTCATCGATCTCCCCTCCTTTTTTATCGCATAAAAATAGATTTTACCTTAATGTTTAGTCTCATCCTTCAGTTGACTTTAAAAGAGTTTAATTAAAACTATTATTAACCCTGAGGAGGGCGTTGAAGAAAAAAGTTTTACCTTTAGGGGAAGGTGAAGCCATTCCCTCATTCACTTCTTTGAGGGCTGTTGGCTTTCTTTCTTCTCGCCCTTCTTCTTGCCTGCCATTTTTTGAACCTAAGTTTCAAGATTTTCCTCAGTAATTTAAAATATTTCTTACTATAACTTCAGTCATTTTTTAAAGATTCAGTGGAATTGCTAAACAATAGCAATTTATTGTAAAGAGTTTTAAATTGTCATTACTTGTTTAATATTAGTGCTTATAAAGAATAAGTATTCTTTTAATATTGTGGCAGGATAAAAGACGATTTTAGATTTATTTGTAGTATCCACCACATGGAATGATAAAAATCTGTGGCGGAATTCCCTAAATATAAGGAGGAACGACGACTTGGTTTCGGTGAAAAATGAAAACAAAGTTGTTTGTATCGCTTATAATAGCCTTATTTGCATCTGGCTTAGTTTTTTCCAGTGCTGCAGTATCAAGCGGTCTAATTCACTTAAATGGAACCAATTCTAATTCAGTTACAACAAATTCAACTGCTAATAAATTATCTCAGCCAAGTAATCAGGCGACTACTAATTCTACAGCATCGCATCACGATGGGCATGGTAGACACCACGTAGAACATCATGTGTTAAACCACAGGAAACATGTGCTAAACCTACTTTCATTAATACCTAATTTCAGGTTCGTCGGTTACAATTCGTCTTTCCTTAAAATAGGGATGTTCTATGCGCAAGGCATGTACGGTAATGAAACGTTAAATAAGACAAACGGAGAGCTGATTATCACGGCTAACGGTTCAGCTTTATCCTTCGGGGAAGTCCCACCATTGAAGGCTAATTACGTGATCATCAATTACTCCTCTGATATGACAGGACAAGTAGGATTATACATGAAGATATTCAACAACTCTAGCTCAGACGTCAATTCGAAAGACTTGATCGTGATACCCTTTTACGTCATGTCAAACGTCACTCCTCCGAACTCGACCTTCGTCAGGTATGTCTACGCTAATGTAACAGTGAACTCAACCTCTGAGGAAGTCAAGTTTGCAGAGTATGTAAGCGAGAACTACGTGTTTTTCTTGCCGAACACCACCTTGTATGGAAAAGTCATAATACCGCTTAACATCTTCCAGTATTCGTACACGGGTAAGTACCAAGTAGGGGTCTTCGTTCACTCGAACCCGACAGGAACCTCGACGAAGGCATCCTCGATGAAGATCACTGAATGGAAGCTAGTTAGTGTTCAATTCAAACACTCTAAACGTGATTCTAAACGTGACTATGATGCCGTGATCAAGGATGGTTATCTCACATTCAAGGGTAAGGAGTTCAACGCTTCCAATTCGATTATGTTAATTCACGGGAAGGTTATGACCATAAGGTCGGAAAACGGAACAGCATACGTTACCATGAAGTCTAAGGATGTGAGGTTCTCTTTCCTAGTGGGAAACTCTACGATGGGGATAAGGATAAACTCAAATGTTTCGGTACTCTTGCTCTTCCACTCCTCACTGCACTTGGCTAACTTCACTAACGTAACATTACACCTGCGCTATGATGGGAAAGAAATATCGCTGACTTTCCATGAGGTAAAGGAAGGAAGTGTGTATTACCTAATATCATCTAAGGAGTTCCATATCGGTACCGTGGACGTGAACGCTCTCCAAGTCCTTAAGGAGCTTGGCCTGAAAGGTCCAGTCGATAGCGTTTCCGTGGGTACGCTACTCCCATCGAACGGAACAGTCATGCTTAAGTTATCTTACTCCATTTTCTCACCTTAGATAGCAAATGGGAGGTCTGGCTTTGCTTTTCTTGCTGGTTTTTTCTTTAACTGTAGCCCCACCCCACGTGCAGGTCATAGACCAGACCTCTCATGAGTTGATCATACCCAGCAACGCTAGAGTGATCTCGTCTAACGTCTCTTTCTCCTCAAGTGGGGATTCAATCTACCTTTCCTCGCTTCCAGCCGAAGTGTGTCTATCTTATAGCGGTGGATCAGTGGGACTAGATGAGAACTTTTCTTTCTCAGCTTCTGTCTTCTTACCTGAAAACTCTGATATAGTTTACATGTCACCTGAGCCTATAGGTTTCTCAGCCTATGATGGTCTTTACAACATAACTTTCTACGGCAGGAATTTCACACTCCTTTATTATTATAACGACTCTTCTCCAAGGCCTGACTTGTCTACGTTTTATCTAGGAGGAATGGTGGTGACTTCAATCACAACAGTAGCCCTCTTAGTCCTCTTGTTCAGGAACAAGGTTAGGAGAATTGAGGTAAGTGAAGTCTCACCAACAGAACTTGACGATAAGGACAAGATGATCATAGACAAAATAAAGGAGGGGAACTATAACTTAACTAAGATAGCCGAGCTAACTGGCATACCTAGGACCACTGTATATAGGAGAATCAGAAGGTTGATAAAGCTGGGCTATTTGGTGGAGGAAAGGAAGGATGGTAAGGTAAGGTACGTGGTCAAGGGTGACGGGAATGAACGTTAAAATACTCGTCTTTCTGTTGATACTTTCCTTCGGCGCGTTCACGTTTCTCACTGTAAGCTACATAAATACTACCCATTACCATCAGGAGGCCAAGGCATGGACGTTTAAGAGAAGTGTAGTCCTGATAGTCTATCCTAAGGAAAGAGGATTCTATAACTTCTCCTTCACTTCGGACTATAAAGGTCACGCGGTAATTTTGTTGAAGATAGAGCACTCTAATTCCACGTTGAACAGAAATGTGATCACCCTCAGTGCTAACTCCAGCGTGGTTATCAGGCTCCACCCCGGTAAGTACGTCGTGGAGGAGTACGTGATCATAGACTCTAACATGCCCCCGTCACCTACTTCTTATAACGTGACGATAGATAAGGTATGAGATTAGTTGAGCATATATACATACATATATTTTCTCTTCTAATTTCTGCACTTTTCTGTATTTCCTGCACTCATAAAGCCTATGCAGATTAAGGCTGGTCTAGCAAGTGCTATCTCATATGCCTTCTCTTTCGTCCGTGGTCTTTACCTCGTACAGAATCTTGAGCTGGTGAACTACTCCGCCCTCGCGGACGTGACATCCCCACCCAGCGATTTTCCTTCTCTGAGCAACTTTATCTTCACCCACGAGGTCGATGGAACCGTTCTGTGACGCGTGTCGTTACGGAGGGTTCGCTCTCCACAGCGTAGTTTCCCCAGTCCCAGTACTAACCCATCTCTTTTAACCTTGGTCTAAATATTTTCGCGATTTAGTATAAAAACTCTTCCAAGTCTATCCCCAGGGAAGGGGATTCCACCTTTTTACCCCCATCTTAAAAATTAGCGAAGTCAAGTTGTGCCTTGTTCAGGGCTCTTGAGAGTTACCTTGAAGAACCCTCCCTTTCTCTCGATGTTGTCAAGTACATCTATCTCCTTAGCTACCTTCTCGACCAAGTTTATCAACCCCTCAGCGGTCTCGTCGTCGATGCTGGTCAAGTTTCCCCTCAACACATTGTTCTCTACCGATACCTGCAAGTTGGTGAACAGTCTCACCAGGATGGACACTAATCCAATGTAGAGTCTTTCCTTGCTTACCTTACTCTCTTCCTGCATGGAAGAGATAGTAGCTGAGACTACCCTGACTATTTCATCGTTGTCTATCCTTCCGTTTGACCTCAGTATCCTGTAGAGAAGGAATGAAGACGAGATCACATTTATCCCAGCGAATTCGTACCTCCTGATCTCTCCGCATACATCATCTCCAGCCCTAATGAGCTCTATGGAGCATTTAAGGACCTTGTCAGAACACCTCTCCAGTTGCGTCATGCCTAGGTCTTGGCAGACCTCTTCAAGTTCCTTCCTAGTCTCTTCCCCTATGTGCCAAGGGACTCTCTTCCAGAGCTCTTCCTTCATATCAGTTTCAGGGTCATTATATGCCCTTTGCAAATAACCTTTTCCCTCAGGTTGCTCTCTCCTATCATCTCAGCAACTCTACTGCCTACCTCTTCGCATTCGTTCTCTACCTTGAACGGAAAAGCAAGCAACACGTCTTTTTTATGGTCTATGTTAACCCTTACGCCAGGGAAGACTGACTCCAAGAAGGCCTTTGCCTTGGGCATCTCCTGTATAGACCTCATTTTGAACGTCGGATCATCGTACGCTTGGCACGGGAGCACGGAGTACCCTGCGTCGGAGAAGTCCATGAAGACGCTGAAGACTTGGCTTATATTATCTTCCCCTGTCATGTCGTAAATTCGCATGGCCTGAGATAACGTAATGCTCGAGAAGGTTGACCTGTAACTCTCAGAGTTGATGTTGAACTTCCTCATCAGCCTATCCCTCGTGTCAGCTACTGCATCTGATATAGGTATAAGCTTCGTTTCCTCCTTACCTTTCTTTCCTTGGCTGAGGATACCTTCCACGACCAGGACTCCGTGGAAACCGGTGACGTTGTCTACCTTCAGGTCGAGGTGTTCTCCAAGCAGGGATACCACATAGTCTATCATAAGCTTGAACTTGTCCTCATTAACGTCTGCTGTCTGGCTTATTGAAATGATGTGCCTCTGTCCTTCGACCTTCGAATTGATCAAGCAGGAGCTTCTAGGGAAGAGAAAGGATAGCACGGTAGGCACGTCCTCAGCTTTGACGAAGTCTATGTATTTGGACACAGCCTCCGCGTGATAAATTAAGTCGTCCCTTTTCACGTCCTTCAACACCTTCACGTAAGGGACGAACCTGTGGTAAAACTGACGGGTCAGCTTATGGATTAAAATGAAAGACGAGTCGAGACCCATGTAACTTCTGTTGTACCTTTCTATGGAGTTAAAAATTTCCTGGAAGAGCCACGTGTTGAATGTCCTCTCGGACTTCTGTTGACCGTTGAGGATTTCATATTTTCTCTTTATGAAATCGAGGAGGTTTGCCACTTCCCTGCTTACTGGGGTGAACGATGACTTGTCTTCATTGTGGCTCTTCCGCACGGTTATAGAAGTTGCTAGCATTTTTTAAAAAAACTTTTTATCCTTTCTAAAGCCACTTCATGAGAATTTTTTCCACTTAAATGGCATATCTGAAAATGCAAGTTCCTGGTAAGAGGATTTATGTGGGGAGATGTACTTTTTATATATACACATATAAATATAAAAATATAAAAATATTGTTTTCTATTTCTATAAATTTCCTACAACTGAAAGGAAATTGCCTCGCGTTAAGAATTAGCTAGATACTAGACCGTTTTGAAGGACTAATCATGGTTTTTAGTCCTTTTGCTCCATTTTCTTCATCTGTATTATCTTGTAGTATTTGTTTTCTGCAAGCATCTCCCTGACTTCCCTTGGCTTCAACTTTCCTTCTATGCCTTTCAATGCAATTTTCATGCCCTCCCTAGCTACGTTCCAGTCTACCTCTTCCACGAACCGTCTCAGGAGCTCAACGTCAATCTTGAAACCTAACAAGTCTACAGCGTAAGGTAACACGAACCTCTCGAGGGCTAGGTAGTTAGCCGTATCCTTGTCTTTAGTCCTGGACAAGGACTCCCTGTCCTTATGGGTAACCTTAGCTCCCTGGAAAACTACGGAGTGCAATCCCTTCTTGATGCCGTTCAGCGCGATCAAGCTCTCGTTGTAAGTACCCCTCAAAGTGAAAGCAAGGGGAGAGTACCCTTCTATTGCCTTTCTCTTCACGCTCATGTTAACTCCAGCTACAGCTAAGGTTTTATAAGTTGACATCTTCACGTCTTTGTCTCTGTCTACAGACAAGCCTACCTTAGTCAGGAAACCGTGGTAGTCCTCGAAAACATCGGAGTATGGCATCATGTAATCTTTGTCCCTGAACTTCTCGAACAGCAAGTTAGGGTAATTCACCCATCTCTGTCCCTCTATTTCCCCCGTCGCTACGCCTACCTCTTCGTCCCGCATCACCCTGACGTGATCCTCAACCCAAGAAGGCGACACTACAGCGTCATCGTCAGAAGTCAAATAGACGTCAGCTTTCTCTTTAAAGAGTAGAGCTAAGGCTTCCTCGAAGAAGCCTTCCTTCTGTTCTACTAAGCTGATATCCAAGTCCTTAGAAGACCTCTCGATCACGTCCATAGTCCTCTGGTCTCCCTCAGGGTCTCCCCTCTTCATGACTATCACCACCCTGAAGTCAGCGTAGGTCTGCCTAGCCAAGGAATCCAGGAGGCTCCCTATTGTGGTGCCGTTGTTCTTGTAAGTGGGTATTCCTATTACTAACTTCATGCCTCTCCACTTCCATGGGGAATTAAATGTTTTTGTAATGAATTATTTTAATATCAATGCTCACGGTTATTTTATCTATTATGACCATAATAAATATTTAGAACTATATACCATGTTATCATTGTATTATTTATTATCTGGTGAATAAAAAAATCCATTGGAGGATTGACATGGCAAGTGGAGAGAGAACTGCACGTTAGCATGGACAAAGAGAAGCGTTAAGCACGCCTTACAAATCTCATAGGCGTACGTGATGAGAAATATTCAGTAAGAAACGAAACATAAGTTTAACCTCACGTTAAGATTTAAGTAGCCAGTCCTTATTATCTATGGTTATATTGGACCTGATAGACAAGAAGCTGATCTTTTACCTCTTTAAAGATGGAAGGATATCACAGAGGAGCATAGCAAACGAGCTTGGCCTCACGGCGCCCAGCCTGAATTACAGATACAAGAAGCTAGAGGAAGACGGTATAATAAAGGGTTTCAAGCTATACTTGAACCCTAACGTAAACTTCAAGTATCAGATGTTCATAGCCTTCAAGAACTACGATGACTTCTCAGCTAACTGGGTCTCGTTTAAGTTGAAGTGCGTCGAATGGCTCAACGTGTATAACATCATAGGAGACTCGTTGGCAGACCTCAAGGAGAAGGTAGGGCAGATGACCTCTAAGCTCGGAGAACCGGCCATGTCCTACCTTCCTGTGCAGTCGATGATCAAGACATCATCTCTATCTAGAAAGATCATAGACTACCTAGCTGAAGACCCGAGGAGGCCCCTCTCAGAGATAAGCGAGAGGCTCAAGGTCAACACCAAGACCGTTGAGAGGTATGTAAAGTATTTAATCTACAAGGGGATAATCATGATAATTCCCATCATAAACTTACCTAAGGCTGATATCGTCATGTTCTCCATGTTCAGCAAGCACATAGACTCCTTGGATGACGTACTACAGAAGTGCAAGGTATGGAAGTTCAGCGACGGGACTGCCGGAGTCACGACTTGCGTGTCAGAGAACATGGAGCTAGCTAAGAGGTTCATAGACGCATCCAGACATGTAGACCCTAAGGCGGACGTAATGATAGTTTACGACTACGAGTTCAATTGACGATGGAAGTGAACTACCCTCATTGTCTCCTCACCTCGCGATTTTCCTTCTTTGAGAGATCTCGATACCCACGAATTTGAACCGTTCTATGATGCCCCGTGTCGGCACGGAGGGTTTACCCTCCACAGCGTAGTTCCTATCCTAGCACTGACCCAGCTAAGCCTTGGTCTAGATGTCACTATCACTTCTTCACTAATGCTTCTAGGGATATCAGGAAGGGGACTTTCGCCCTTAACTCCAGTTATTAAAACTTAAGTTATCTTGATGCATACAGAAGAAACCAATTTTCACTGTATATACTCTTCCCTGTTCTAAGCTCTTGAGATCAGACTGCACAGAATCTAAATGTTCAATTTCCTTCACGTCTCCTTTTTAAACTAACAAGCGAACAAACAACAAAAAGAATAGATGTTCATTTTAAGATAAAGAAACACAAAATGTTTATATCTTCTATTCTTTTCAGTAATAGTACCTTACAACCTTCTTCTTTTTCCCTTGCGTCTTGTTCATGTTCTTGAGAGCCTTGTACTCATCTATCCTTGAGATGGCTTCCCTCACGTCCGTGACCCCTCTTAAAATCTCCGCTAATCCTTTCTCGCCCATGTAGTTTAACCAAGACACGATGTGTCCTTCCTTCAAGTGATACTCCACACATGCGGGGTCTTTAGCGTATATCCTCTTCATTTCATCCTTCAGTTCCTCCGTGTTATGTGCTACACCTACTACCTTATCATAAGACTTGAAGTAGAAAGGTTCCATTTTCCTCATCCTACAGCTTGCATGGGTCAAGTAAAAAGGGGAAGTGCGCAATCTCTATCTGAGAAATGTGTAAGGAGGGTTACCTTTCCTCCCCTTATTTTTCAGGCAGACAAACCTTGAGTGATAAGACAAGACAAGCAGAAAGACTTTTAATGTGATTGTTTGTATAACACTTTGTATAATTAAACAAATGTTTTTATAGCGGTTTGTCACAAATATTCATGTTGGAGTCAAGCCTGAAGAAAAGGATAGGCGACTACATAAAGTACTCTGAAGTCTACTACGAGATAATGAGGGCTGACCACGAGTCCGTGCTGAAGTTACCTAGCAACGACAAGTTAGGCCAAGTGTTTCATTCTTTCGTACAATACACTTTGACAGGGAGAAAGATCTCCCTTTCCTCTTGGGTAAAGCCCCTAGAGGGAAAGATGGTAAAGGCAGTAGAAATTTTAAAGGAAGAGCTTAGGGACCAGCCGGTAGACGAGTGCGATAAGCTCACCGAGATAGTCCACGGAGTTAAGGTTACAGGGCAGGCAGACCTATGTTCCACGGAGTACGTGGTCGAAATAAAGAGCAAGGAAGACATGAAGAAGGAAGACTTAATGCAGGCTTTGATCTACACTTTCCTCTACAAGAAAGACGTAATCCTCTTCATGTTCAACATATACACTGCGGACTATTGTCTCATCAAGGTTTTCCACAACGACGAGAACGCCTCACTGTTGATTGATGCAATTAAGAGAATGGAATATGATAGAAATTGTGGAAGATTGTAAGTCGAAAGAGTATAAAAGGATATTAACAAGGGTTACAAATTGTAGTTATGGATGAAATAGACAAGCAAATAATCAAGATCATGTTAAAGGACGCGAGAACCCCCCAGAGGAAGCTGGCCCAGAAGTTGAACATATCCCCTCCCGCGGTCAGCTACAGGGTTAACAAGCTCATGGGAGATGTAATAAAGAGGCTTGTGTTATACGTTAACCCCAACTTCTACGGTAAGTACCACGGTTACGCAGCATTCAACAATATCAAAGACTACCAGGGGGAATACCTAGCTAAGGTAAGGTGCATAGAGAGGCTAAACGTATACGAAATAGAGGGTAGAAGCAGGGAAGACCTGAAGCTCAAGATAGAGGATATGTCCAAGGAATTGGGAGATCCACACATGGTTTACATACCTTCTCAGACCCCTTACAACCCTTCTAAGTTTGACCTAAAGCTGGTCAGCATACTTAAGGAAAGGCCAATGGTTAAGCCAGTTGAGCTTGCAGAGGAACTCGGCGTATCATCTAAGACAGTGAGGAGACATATGAGGTACATGTTCGGAAAGAACTTCTTCAGGCTCATACCAATAGTAGACCTTGAAAAGGCAGGAATACTAATGTACGCTATCTTCACAAAGAAAGTTGAGATAGCGCAAAAGTTCTTCTACAGCACCACGATAAGGGAGATATCAGACGACAACGCCGGGATCTTCGTCAACGTAGCTGACAACGTGGATGAGATTAATAACATGACGCTAAAGTTCAGGAAGGAGTTCGACCAGGATGCAGACGTAATGATAACCTCTAAATACGAGTTCCTCTAAAATAAGTTCACATTTTCTCACGTGAAGTCCTCTCATTACCCTCTCTTAGGAGTCTTTTTTAAGTGTCTGGGAACAAGGGATGGAAAAAAGAGGGAGAGAATAGGAAAGACCGACTTGAAATATTTCGTCAGATATTTGATAACCCTGATGCCCCGTGTGCAGGCAGTTAAATTCTCTAAAGACCTCGTGTGTGGTCGAGAAAAGATGGGGACGCAGAAAAGCTCTTTCATCATGGTTTAAACTCGATCTTTCACGAGGGATGATGAGAATCTTTGCCTTCATCATGAAAAGCTCGAAGTCTTCTTTACGCTTGAAGTAGATGGAAAAAAGGAATAGGAAGAAGGCTGATTTTTCTCCTTTCTCTCCTCTCTCTTTTTGAAGAGGTATAAACAGCCACTATATCAAATGATATGAGGTTAAAAAAGAGTTAAACAATCAACACATAAAAAATAAACATGAGCGAGAAAGTAATAAAAACCGTGTTGTCTTATGCATTAGAAGCATGAGGCGATGAAGCGTCTAGTTAGAGCTCCTGTCAGCGAAGAACTTCTGAAAGCGCTTCGGTTTCAACACTCCCACTAAGTAATCGAAAGCTGCTTGTGGGTCGCTATCCTCACCGCAGGTATATACGTCAAGCGTAGCATAGTTGTACTCGTTCCAAGTGTGAAGCGCTATGTGGCTCTCCTCTATCAGGGCTATCACTGAGACTCCTCCCTTGTTTCCCTCGAACTTCCACGCTTTTTCCTCAACCAAGTGCATGTTTGCTATCTTGATTGCCTCCCTGACAGCCTCTTCGAGACCTTCCTTGTCGGTTAGAATGCTCTCGTCTATTTCGTACAAGTTGCCAAAAACATGCTTTCCGACTATCTTTTCATTTAAGAGCTCTACTTGCATCTCTCTAAAGATACGTGCACGACGCGTGGGAAATAAAGGTATTCATTCTCATTTCGCGTGTTATCTGGCTAACAGAAGTCTCTTGCCTTGGAAAAAATTTGAAACTGAAAGAAAGCTCCTTTTAAACGTAATAAAATGGCGTGGACTGTTTGAACTCATTTGCAAATTCAAGGGATGTCATTTAGAAACTTTATAAGATGAGCGAGGTTCCTTCATGAGACATTTTTAGCAATTAGAGGACAGAAAAAAATGGAATGGAATGAAAGGAGTACATGCGATCCATTTGCGATAGCCGTTTCATGTTAGACAATAAGACGTTGAATTTACAAGGGGATGAAAGCATCAACTTTGTAGGGATGAAGATTCAAGTGTATTTGTGTTTAAACTTCTGTTAGTGAAACTAATGACGTCTCTAGCTCGATGAGTGATCAGGACTATGGAGGATAATCATCTTT
>DAHF01000004.1:9135-9281 GCA_002495845.1 Sulfolobus sp. UBA167 | reverse complement strand
CTAGATAGAATTAGATAATATAATTAATTATCTGATTTTATATTATTTATATATTAAAAAATATTATGAATGCTTTTAAAAGTATTTAGGAAAAACAGTCACATAAGAATAATTTTTAATTTTTTAGTTAATAAGTATAACCAATT
>DAHF01000004.1:7798-9112 GCA_002495845.1 Sulfolobus sp. UBA167 | reverse complement strand
TAGTTAGCCAAGCTCACATAAATCTTCTGACACATGAACTTTTGATCCCTTTATCCATGTTTAGCTTACATTACGCCCATTACATCTACATTTTCTTTAAGCTCAATTAATAACGAGAATCTTTACATATTATACGGCTTGAGCTTACAGCCTTAAAGCTATTTCAGTTGAATTGTTAGTGCTAACCCCAAAGAGATAACATATGGCTAAGATGTCCCTTTCACCGACGAATTTCAGGTAGAGTAAGGAAAAGGACTTAATGATTATTTTGAAATAATTGAAATAGCATAAGTTTGACTAAGAATAATAAAAAGGAAATAAATGACACAAATTATTATTATTTATCTCATTTTCATTCAAAAAAGAGGAGAAAATTTATAGAGGCTCTAGGTCGAACATGCACCAATTAGGACTATTGCTTCAAAAGCTAGGAAGACTAATCCTATAAAGAAGTTTAGTGCAGGAACTATAAGGGAAAAGAAGTGTTTATAGAGATGAAGCTCTTCTCAATATCTCATCGATAGAAGGTCTCTTCCTCTTGTCACAGTTAACCATCATCAGGATAAGTTCATCAAGTTGGCTTCTGTCCGTAGTAACTTCTCTGTGCTCGCATAATTCTAAGGCTTCATTCATCACATCATTGTAAACAGTAAAGAAGTTGCTTGAGTTTACCTGCCTGAAACGATCATAATTTTTCGCAACCCATTTGTCAATATCAACATTATTTCCATATATGTTCACATTGTTTAACACCTTCTGATTTACGAGAAAGTAAAGTGTTGATCCGAATGCATATACATCGTCCTCTGGGAATACTCCTAACTTGGTCACGTTAGGATTTTTCATAGATGTCATTGCAACTGATACCATTTGGTCGAATGAGGAGTATAAGGAATATGTGAGTGCGCTCTCACCCTTCTTTACAGCGCTACCTAGATCTCCAAGCTTAACCTTAATTTGACCGTTTATTATCTTTGTAACTAAGCTGTCTGAACTAGGAGAAGAGCTCAGGAGAATATTTGAGGGTTTTATGTCACTATGCACTATCCCTCTATCATGGAGAGACTTCAACGCATTTCCTACATAGAAAATGAGGATCTTCGCCAAATCCTTCCTTTCCTTAGAAGATAGTGAAGGCATATAATTGTTTAGAGATCCTCCACGCATCAGTTCCATTACTAGATAAGGAGGATCATTTATTAGATCCACTAAGTTGTCCCAGCGTAGGTTGTCCAGCATCTTATAGTTCACGTCAAGATGAAACCTCTTTATCCTAACTATCCCTAAACTGTTAGCTGATAACTGTATGAGATA
>DAHF01000004.1:0-7715 GCA_002495845.1 Sulfolobus sp. UBA167 | reverse complement strand
GTTCCCCTGAACACATAACCGAAACCACCTTTAGAGATCAACTCATTTAGCTTAACGTTTCCTAATCTTCTGTTCAAAAGCAAGTTAGGATTGAATTCTGACGATCTAATTTGACCTGAGATTTCTACCTCTTTCGCTAAGTCGACCGTCCTGCCAAGGAACACACCCTTTACCCTAATAGAATGCCTACCTGGAGATAACGCCGAGGTCTGGTAAATTCCTTGCTCTATCTTAATTGGGTTTATAATTGAATCGTCAATAAACATCTTCATGTCTGCTAGATCTATCCTGAAACCGTTTGAATATGTTAACTTGACTATAATCTTATCGTTATCAACCGAGACATTCATGATTATATCACTTGCATTCACTTCTACAAATGACATTGTAGAGAATATCCTTCCTCTGTACTCACAGAACGCCTCAACCTTGAGTCTCCCTTCTCTAGATAGCTTATAATATCCTCTTAAAATACCTTGACTTACCCTTTGAAGATTCACTGGGTTTCCATTTACAAATGCCCTTACAGAGTACACATCTATATATGAATCCTCCAGTTTGGTCCAAATATCTATTCTGATTTCATCACCTTCAAATTGTGTATTCAGTTTTAGCTCTAGGTTGTTCACGTCTCTGATGTTTACGTTGAAAGTTCTCTCCGTATGTGATAACCCTTTTGAAATTTTAACGTAAACACTATGATTCCCAGGCTGGAGTTTCTTCTTGGTAACATACTCTCCTCTTCCATCTTTTCTTAGATCAGAGACAATTCCGTCTACATACATTGCTATCTTGTCTACATCGTTCTTAACTCCATCTACGTCTGTCTTGACGCGAATCAACACAGTAGAATAATCTCCATTCTCCTCCTCTACCTTATAGGTTAAGTTGCAGTTAAGTCTATGTGTACTCATATCACTCCTCCTTATACTAAAATTTCTTTTTTTAAATGAAGCTTTTGGGCTAGTAATAACTTCGTCTTGTTGAACCATATCAGAAACGCCAACACTGGAATTTCTGGAACTTCTTCCCTTACCAAGCTTATATCGTCTGGGCTGAATTATAATTCCAGTAATAATTGAAAGAATACCTATGGTAAGAGTCAGTACTGATTGTTGAATTAAGAGATAATAAAGAATTCCTATTATTCCGATAACTAGAAGCGAATACAAGGCCTTCCTAGGAGTAAAAGTCAATCCCACTCCACATTATTAAGAAACTAATCTTCTATATTAATTTATCTCCTTTCAGTTATGTAAATTCACTGCTTATTATATACATTAATACTTGAATTGTATGATATAAATATAATGGAAGGGACATCTAAATAATGACTAATTTTGACATTAATCTTTGATAATGACACGGAAGATACATCGTTTTTATGACTTTTTCAGCGCACGTTCAACTTAGAGAGCTCTTCTTTCTCAACTTACTTAAACGCTAACACAGAAGTGATAATCAGGATTACTAGAAAGATTGCATCTCTCTTCGCTATGTTCCTTCCCATGGTCGGAATCTCTTTTGTAGACTTTAATTTATCCCCTGGATTTAGGAACCGAATGGAAGGTTCAATCAATGAAATGAAAAGGAGAGTACTGTCTATGCTAAGGTAGACTAGCATTGTTACAACAACCATCCATACAATTGATGTAACCTTCTTATCAAGGTTCCTGAAGGGTATCTTATACTCCACGTAAAGTGCACCAGTGAGAATGTATAATATCCAATAAACATCGGGTAACAAAAATGGGTTCTCCACAAAATTTCCCCACACAAGAGAGAGCGATACTACGAAGGTAGTCCCCATGACGTTTCCCAGCATAGTGTTTCGCTCTTTGAAAAGAAGAAGGGAAAGGAAAAGCGAAAGGACTGGCACAACCATGAGGGGAGATATCATGAAAATGTATGGAACTCCAGTCACAGCTAATCCTGCATCCGTCCACTTCATTCTGAGGGACATCACCTTCGGCTGAAGGTACTCCAACACAGGGAGGTTTATCAACACCACGGGAAGCAGAAGGAGAGCTCTTTCAAAGTTGACGTGAAAGGGAACTAGGGACACTATATATGAGGAAATTCCCACAAAATATAATGCGTGATTCCTTATCTTGATCCTCAAGAGTTACTCCTCCCTATCTGGATCTGATGTCTTCAACAAGGTATCAATGCCTTGTTTTATATCGGTTTTTATAATATTATAATTTCCGCTATGTATAATCTTGCTTTATACCTTCCGATCATATATCTCATTTTATTAACAGGTTGATTAAGGAATTCAGAAATTTAGAAATGTTGACCTCCTCACTTTAGTAACTACCTGGGAGAATACACTTGGATAGAAATCTTCCTCGTTGCCGACTTCATCGTTATTAAGATCTTAGTTCTGGTTTTTACGCTCATGAAATGTCTAAGGAAAAGGAAACCTCACTAAGGTGAGGAATCTATCTTCCTTCGAGCGTAGTCCAAAACCTAGTCGTTAATAGCAGATTTTATACATGCATGTCTTTTCCTTCTTTGAAGGCAGAGAAGTTTGTGTAGGCATAATAGATTAAGGTTACACATGCATACCATAGAGTATAAACATGACTAACAAGAAGAAAAAATTTTAAAAATAATAATGAAGAGGAAAAATCTAAAGAAGATTAATAAAAATGGATAATATTTCTTTAAAAAGAGAGAAAAAAGAAGCTTAAGATTTGTAACTATGCTTTCTCATTTTGTAACTTAACTCTGCTGTGTCTTTCTAGTTTCCATTTTTTCGAGAGAATTCCTGAATAATATTTCGTATGAAACGGCAGTTACTCCTCCCATAGCTAGAATCCCTATGAGACCCACCATGATTGCTCCGGCTTCAAGCATGGATGAGTTTGTTAACAACAATGATGCCGGTATACCTCCCTTTACAATGTCTACCAGTATGTTACCTTCTGTGAATAACCCAAACATCATTCCGCCTAAGAACGTGAGCGTGAATGTCCAAGCCTGTTTGAAAGGTAACTTGTCGTGGGTAGACAAGTAAAGCATTATGTAAAGCGACGCAATGTAAATCCAGAAACCAACGTTCCCAACTGCATTTTGGAAAACTAAAGGTAACCAAAGGTAACTGCTAGCGAGGAAGAGCACGTTAGCTAGGCTCAACGATAATGCACCCAAAGCGAACCTTTCCTTGATTCCGTAGAAAGCCACTGTGAAGAAGACTACGTACATCACAACGGCTAAGAAGAACACCCAGTTAAACCCATTAAATATCATGGTCGTATATTCTGGGTAAAACACTTGAACTCCAGGAGAGTTATGCATAACCACTGAAAGCTGATGATTCTCCAACACACTTGCCAAGGTAGAGAGCTGTAAGCTGATCCCTATCCCGTAACCGCTGAACACTGAGGTGAAGAGACTGTTACCTATGAGAGCTACAATTAATGCAAATGGAGTTGCAAGCAACAGATACTTCTTGGAACTTTCATCCTTCTCCACGGATTCGGCTCCCTCAGCCGACCCTATAAGGTAATGATGGAAAGCCAAAATCACGATAAGAACCATGAGAAGTCCGAACAGAGCCTCACCGGTTGCGAACATAACAGGAGCGAATAGACCGTCTAATGAAACCACAAGGTAAACGAGAGATGTTGCAATTATAGCCCATATTGAACCCACAACCAGGTTCATCTTCTCCTTGTATTTATCAAACTTGCACACCGGTAGCATAACGAGGGAACCTACTTCAATCATGAACATGGTGACAAACCAGGAGAGTGGAACGAAGAACAGTAAAACATAAGGATTCATTTTATCTCACCCTTATCCTTCATTTTTCCTTTATCGTCGAATGAATTCCCATGTATAGACGTTTTAGGACCTGCGGTCTTCACGGATACGCTGAGTTCGTTTTCGCTGATCTTAACGTCCTTGCTCACATCCCTTCCCATGAACAACTTTCTCAGCATGTAAATAGTTCCCAGCACTGCAAGAACTAGAGCTGTCATGATTGCTATTCCTATTGGCAGAACGTCGGGATTGTTGTTGAAACCCTGAGCGGTAAGCATTCCTGCTTGTATGGTATATAAACCAGTTGAGGTCTTCTCCATAGGTCCCCAGATGACGAAGGGTTGTCTTCCTGTCTCAGCTGCTACCCACCCTGACTCCCACGCTAAAAGTTGAAGCCATCCCACGACTAGCGCAACGTATAGAGGAAGCTTCCTCTCTAGCGGGTTATCAAGACCAAGGAAGCCGAAAGCCTTCTTCATCCTGGGTAGTCTGAAGAACGTAAATGACGCCAGAATCCAGAACACTAGGGCACCAACAATTCCAAGAGTTGCATGAGTGTCGTAAGCGGCATGGGATATCCACCATATTGGGTCTTGAACTGCTTTCACGAAGCTAGAGTAACCTAGCACTACAGCGTTTGGGTTAGGAGGCCAAGTGGACAGCAGACTCAATACGTCTGGTATGGAAATAGGACCCACAGTCATGGGAACTCCTGCACCGGTTTTCATAACTCCCTCAAGAGTAGCTAGCTTCAACGGCTGAACGGAATAAAGTACCTTTCCAGCGTTGTCTCCGCTCCAACCCAAGAGAAATGCGTCCAATGAAGCAAGGAAGAGTGACAACTTAAGTCCTCTATTGTAGTACTCGTTCTCGTCGTGATTTAGTTTACTGAAGAGCTTCCTGAAGGCGAAGTATCCCGTCAAACTTCCGAAGCCCACAAACCAAGCACCAGCTATCACCATTGGGACCTCGGCGCTTGCGGCAGGAGGCCATAGGGAAGCTATGGGATTCACATCGGCTATCTTTCCCGTGGTGACGAACTCCTCAACGTTGAAACCGTTAGGTGTATTCATCCATGAATTCACCAAAACTATTAACACTGCAGACATTGTGGAACCAACTCCCACCATGAGCCCAAGTACCATGTGAGCAGTTCTGCTTAGTCTGTCCCATCCATACAAGTAAAGCGATAAAAATATCACCTCGGAGAAGAAAGCCATTACCTCTATCTCGAAGGGTAGAATGTCGACTTCGTTCACAATATACATCCACCTATACCAAACCGTTATGAACTCCACCGCAATTGCTGCGCCTGCTGCTGAACCGACAGCGAACAACACAGCCATAACTACTGAAAACCTCTTAGCTAGAGCCATGTAGTATGGATCGTTCCTTTTGTAAGCTAAATACTCTGCAGAAACAATGAATATAGGCAATGAGATAGCCCAGTAAGTGAACAGCATATGGGTTCCCATTGTGAATGCAGCTAGCACTCTATCGAATACGAATAAACCCATTTTCTTTCACCATCTCTAAATTTAATAAAAATGAATTCGTCATTATAAACTTTTAAAAGGATAACACGTTGAACTTGAAGGTAATTTATCCTGTATTAGTCCTACGGCTTTCTAAAAAATTTTCAATTAAGTATACAAAAATTATTTAATTCATTTCTTGGGATGAGTTACCTTAATTAACTAGATAAAATTAAACTAGGAGATCAATATTATTTTTAATAGAAACCAAAATTTATAGAGAAGAAAGTAATAAAAATCTATAATGAGAAATAGTACACGTTGTTACAATGCAGGAGCTGTGTTATCAGTTGAAAAGGGAGAGACAAGAGAAAGCCGGTTTAGTTATGTTGAACAAGGAAGAGTTCAGGAAAATAATGGAGAACGAGATTTTCATGAAGGTTTTGGCTGAGCCGAATTACAGGGAGCTTAACATAAGTAAGAGCTACTATTACTACGTCTTGGAGAGGCTTGAAAAGGACAAGCTGGTGGAGGACGGGAAGGTCAACTTCAAGGTTGCTGTGTCTTACGAATTAGACTACAGAAATGAGACATTGAAACTGGACCCATTGTATCTAGTGGTGAGGAGGGATGTTGTCCACTTGGTTGACCTGAGGAGAGACTGCAGGATAGATTACGCTTTCCTTGCTGAGCTGGGTTTTTCAGGGGATAGAAGTCCCTCGTTATGCAGAAAAGTTAGGAAAGCGCTGTGTAAAGAGATAAAGCAATATTTCAAGGGTGCTATTCTTGCCTTCTAAACTGTGGATTGTTGGAGGCGCTTTAGCCGGACTTGGCTACGTTGTGGCAATCTTCTATTTTCTCCTCTCTAAAAGGGAGCCATATAGATGGTTAGGTCTCACGTTCTTCCTGGGTCCAGTTGGCTCTGTGGTTAACTACATGATGACAAGGAAGGATGAACGTGACATAGCCGTCACTTCCGTATTCCTTCTCTACGGGTTCCTAATTTGGATCGTTGTGGCTCTAATAACTGGGGTCGATCCGTTCTATCAGGTGTGGGGATATGTCCACGGCTGGATAGGGATTTAATTTGGGGTTTAAGGGAANNAGGGAAAAGTCCCCTTCCGTAGATTGGACCTAAAATGTTCGCGAAAAAGCGAGAATGATACCAAGACCAAGGCTTAGCTGGTGAGTACGCTGGGGGAACTACAATGTAAAGAGGAAACCTTCCGTAACGACAGGCATCACGGAAAGGTTCGAAGGAGCGTGAAGATAAAGTTGCTCTGAGAAGGAAAATCTCGAGGTGAGGTTTCCCAGCAACGGGGTAGTTCACTAAAATAAGGATTCGGTCTCGTTGAGTCTCTCTTGAGACTTCTTTGTAGCGAGGCATGAGGATCGCCTACAGCATCTCCCGAATTCACGTAATGGAAAATTAAGCATAAGAGAAGTTGCAAGAACGCGAAGATGGCACGAACATGATTCCTTGTTCTCTTTAATTTAACAAGATAGAAATTATAAGGTACTAAATTATTTTTATACTATGTTACAATCAGCATAGGAAAAATTTATAAGCTTTAAGGAGATAACTCATGTTATGATAAATGTAGGTCTTTATTATAGAGTAAAGAAAGGTCATGAAGAGGAATTCGAGAAGTCATTTCAAGGAGTCGTCAACTTCCTCAAGGGTTTTCATGGTTTCGTAGACGCTAAACTTTACAAAAGGGTTGACGATCCTCAAGAGTACTTAATATACAGTGAGTGGGACTCCCTTGAGACGTTTAAGAAGTTCGTCTCAAGCAAGGAATACAAGGACACCACTGGATACGGTAAGTCTATACTGGAGGGAATGCCTAGACATAGGATCTTGCAGGAGATAAACGGATAACTTTTTCGTCGTGATTATTTTTATTTCTTTTCTCCTTAACTAACACTAATAATTTTTGATTCAATTAATATAATCTAGTGTAAGCCTTTTTTTCTCCGCATACACGTTCATTCACTTTATAGATACGTCTACCTATTGATAGAGAGTAACGTCTTACTCTAATTTAACTTATATGTTAATGCAAAACGTAAAACGAATAAGTTGACTCTTCTCTCAGTTGCCAAGGGCAGAGTTCTTATACCTTAAATTATAATTTTAAGGCATTCCAAAGTTTTGATATTAATGTGTCAAAGAACTTCTATATGATAGAATAACGTAATAATAATTTCTTGTGTGTATATATATTATAATAATACTTTGAATACATAAAAACTTGTTCATAGTTGTATTACCTTCATGGATCATACTTCTACAAGTTTTCTCTCACGACATAGCCCTCGTCTGTATTCAGATGAATGAGAAAGCCTTGTTTTTGCACGTTCTAGAATTCGATTGATCCTCTCGACTTCTCTATGTAGTTAAGTCCACTCTTTTCATGAGGATTCTCTTACATGGTAGAGGAATTTTATTTCATCTAATGATCTTTG
>DAHF01000082.1 GCA_002495845.1 Sulfolobus sp. UBA167 | reverse complement strand
GAAGTATCAGCTAGAGAAACACGGCAAAAAAGTGATCTTAGCTAACCCTGCGAGCATGTGGAGCTTAGCCCTCTACCAGTGCTTCGGTACTGGCAAGGCAGGGTCATGAATCAAGAAGCCCTATGGCGGGGTAGTTCACAAAGGTAATATAAAGAGTCTCTCTTTCTAGGTATATGAGAGGGAATACATTTCATTTTATGCTTTCACATATGAAACTATAAAAAGAACTGAGAAATGCTTGTAACTTCTCTTTGAAGAGAAAAAAATCTCTTTATTTTAAAATTTTTCCTCATCTTTGTTTTCTGGACTTGTTGAATTTTAGCAAACGTTCAAGAGCTCTCACAAGCCAAAATTGTAGAATTTGACATTAATTGAAAAGAAGATAATAGTAAATTAATGTAAAAATATTCAACAGATTAACTAAGCACCCCCATCTTCTTTAGTAGACACTAACCTCTCTTTCGTGAGGAGGGTATTTCTGCACTTAAACGATCATTCTCGGTCTACTCTTAGTCTTCTTATAGATCAGTATCATCAGAGATGGAGCCAGGTACCTCCAGAGAAGGGTAGTCTCTAAAATTGCCGCCACAGCCAAGGCAAAGCCAATCTCCTGGAGTATGGCAGCGTTGACGAGCATCAAGGAGCCTAGCGTGCCAGCGAATATTAGGCCAAGGAAAGCTATGGTAGTCCCTATTCTCTTCACTGCAGTCTGTACAGCCTCCTCCATGTCCTCACCTCTCTCGAGCTCTTCGTGTATCCTAGCAGCGAGGAAGATATTGTAGTCCATTCCAATCCCTATTATGATAGCTACCAGGATCAGCGGAATCACGGCGAAGATACCTGAGGTCATGAACACTATCCTCTCTACGCCAAGGGTCAGTGCGACGGCTGAGAGTATTGTGAAGAGTATTATCCCTGCAGTAGCGAAGGACCTTGTTATCACGACCAAGATGATGTACATCGTTATTGATATCAGAGCTACTATGGTGAAGAAGTCCGACTTCACGAAGTTTAGTATATTGTAAGAGTCAACTGGCCCACCACCGACGTAACCGCTTTTTCCAACTTTTTCTATCACTTCATGTACTATCTGAAATGCTTGGTTCGAGAAAGGAGGATACTTCTGGTTGACTACGAACAGCATGTAGCCGTGGGATATGTACTGCGTGTAGTTGTAGTCATTCAAGTTGCTCTGGTTGACAATGTAACCTTCAGGCGAAACGGGGCTCTGGATAGCCGTAACTCCCGGTATCGAGGACAAGTTCTGATATATTTGGTAAGCGCTATCGTAACTGAAGTTCCCCGGTATAACTACGCATATAGGAAACACATTAGAGGTAGTGAGAGTCTGGCTTAGCAAGTTTATTCCTTCAGTCGCTTGGGAAGGAGGCAGAAGACCTAAGATGTTGAAAGTGAGCGGGGTACCCAGTGCTACAACTACTGATATGGCTACCAGTCCCACCACGACCCCGGCTTTGATCCCAGCCTTGGAATATTTACCCTTTACTTCCTTCTCCTTCTTTTCTACAATTTTCCTGGGGAAGAACAGCTTGTCCCCAACTGCAGCTAAAATGGAAGGGAAAAGCGTGATAGATGTTATCCATATTACTAATACAGCTAGCATCTCAGCTATTGCAGTATCTGAGAAGAAAGGAACGTTATACACGTATATGAAAAGGAAAGATAAGGCAACTACCAAAGCGGTTATCGTCACAGCTTTTCCTCCCCACTTGACCATCTCTACCACTGACTCCTTCTTGTCCAGTCCTTTCTCTCTTTCCTCGATGTATCTGCTCGCCATGAAGACCACGTAGTCTGTCCCCAGCCCTAATGCAAGGAGCAGGACTTGGCTCGGAGTCAAGAAGTCTACGGTTATTCCCAGTATCTTTATAACGACCGCGTATATCAAGTCCGAGGCAGCCACGTATGCAGCCATGTAAATAGTCAAGGGTACGAACGCGGCTACTAAGCTTCTAAAGTAAATCCCTGTCAGTATTATTGCGAGCGCAATGCCTACGGGTATAGCTATTGCGAAGGCTGAAGACCCAATCCCGCCTATCACGTGAGATACGGGTTTGCCTCCAGTGAGGTATACTTTGCCTGCAAAAGACGGTAGGTGGGACTCCACGTATTGTTGTATTTGTTGCGTCTCCTTGTAAGTGACGTTTCCGCCTATTATCACGAGTAAGTAAGACCCACTATAGAGCTGGTCTTTGAGCCTCTCTATTGGTTGGACAGGGAACTTACCAGATGAGATTGACATTAACGTCAGTTTCTCGGGCGAAACGTTGTCCTTAACTCCCAAGAGTAGGTAACTCTGCAACATAGTCGAGTTAACTGAAATTGTAGGAGATGAATTAACGAATGAGTTAGCCACTAGACGGGAAGCTAAACTCTCTGCTCCAATTCCCTGAAGTAGTTCCTCAGCTAGCTCCTTAGGTGTAATGTTTGACTTGTCTAAAATCCCAGACAGCTTGTTCAAGTGAGTTGACACCAAGTAAGACGTGAGGTTTCCTACATTGTCTTTCTCTAGCAAGGATACGTAGACCCACGCTGGGATGTCGCTCTTGTTAGAAGCTTCAGATGCCAAGTATTCCACTAACCCGGTGGAATTGCTCGTCATCACTCTTTCAATTAGGGTAGGGGAAACGTTAGCTACTTTAGACAAGTAAATCACGGCAAACTGTTTAGGAGAAGAGTTCAGGTTTTCGTAAACCTCATTGATGAAAGGTATCGCAGAGGAGTTGGCCTTCTCCTCAATTATCTGAGTCGCTATCCCTGTGAAGTTATCGTTAGAAGTCACAGCCTCATTTACTACCGACAAGGGGAGTCCGCTCCTCTGTTGAAGTACTTGGATAGCGACATCCAAGGGGCTCTCGGATAAGAGGGCTTGGGCGATCCCTAGAGGAACCTGGTAAGTCTGGTTTATGTAATTAGCAGTAAACTGCTGTATTAAAGTGGAATTTTGAAATGTCTTCAGCGAGAACTCCGTAGCTAAGGAATACGCTAGTTCATATTCTTTAGTACCAAAGAAGGTCTCGTTTGTAGCCTCGGGGATCAGCCCGCTCGCCACAACCTCAGCGTTCCCTCCCTTATAGGTGGAGTTCCAAAGGAGATCAAAGTTCCTGAAGTAGAGCGAAGCTGTGCCGTTGAGATTGCTGTAAATTTTCTCGAAAGCAATGCCATTACTTATGGTTAAATCATGTGTTTCGTTAAAAATTGTGGTCCAGACTTCAATGAACTCACCGACTGTCCCAAACTCGAGTCTGTTCAGCTCAGTCGCGCTAGAGTTGACCAGAGTCTCATTTCCCTTCAGGTAAGTGAAGCTAGTGTTAAGCTTCTTCCCCTCATTGTGGATCTGTTCGACTTTATCTGAAGTGTTATAGATCAGTGAGGAGACGTTGACGAACTTTCCCTCTATCACGGGGACGGACTCATTTAGTTTTTCTAAGCTCTGTATTCCGTCTGTGAGGTTCTTGTATGTGGAGTTCAGTTCTCCCTCTATTTTTACCTCATTTTTCGATATGTTCAGGAGGACTGATCCAAGGCTTCTAGTCCCGTTTATCCCCTTATAGAAAGAGGAATTAAGTATTCCCTTTTCTATCGTGAAGAAGTCCGATATGCTAGCGTTTCCGTATTTGGTGAAATTAGCAAAGAATGTAGAATAGTTACTCGTATCCCCTTGGATGAAGAGGAGGGCGGAGGCAGATGAAGCTCCTCCTATGTGAAAGTACTTGGAGGTTATTTCTTGCGCTTGTTGTGCAGTGCTACCAGGGATTGAGATCGTGATCTGGTTTGAGACAGAGTTGAAGAAAAGGGAGGTGAAAGGTGCTGCTAGAATGACAACTATGACCCATATTGCAATTACTACGTACCATTTAGAAGCCTCAAACTTTCCGAGTTTGTCGAACATAAAGAGTGTATTATCTTGTTAAATAAAAGCCTTGTCATAAGATATATCTTTATCTTAATGGGAATTAAGAGGCGGAAGACCCAGTAGTGAGTGACGGGTAGCCTTATAGAAGAGTTTTAACTTAACGTGGGTTAAGGGGGCGAAAGTCCCCTTCCGTGATTGGGTAGTTCACGTGCTTGGCAGTGTGCCAATTACAGTCATCGAGGAATCAAGTATTTCCTATGTCTCGATTGAAGCGGGAACCAGTACGTTTCTGCTCCATAGCATTACTAAACTGGACATCAAAGATACAAGCGTTATCTGGTTGAAATGTTCCTCAGCGTTGAGCTCCGTACTCCATCTTTGTCAAGGTAATGCGGTGGATCAGGAAGCTCAGTCACAGTGGAGTAGTTCACTTCTCTATTGTAGGTTGTGGATGGACTAAGTCTCCGTTATCGATAAAAGATTAAATAAAAGTTTTATGTGAGAATTATTTTAGTGTACGATTTAATTTTAATCATGAATTTTCTTAGAAAGCTCTTTCGAAAATATAAAAGATGAAAATAGAAAAATAAATAATTTTTTTAAAAAAAATAAAATAAATTACCTTTGTTTTGCTTCTTTGATGTTTTCCTTGCTGGTCTGTACGTTCTTTTCCAGGGACCATAAGATCAGAGTTGACGCTGCAAGAATTACGTCTAGAACCAGGGACGCATCGACGAAACCGTTGAAAGGTAATACCTTACCTACGAAAGGCGCTGGAAGTAACCTGCTCTCGGCAAGTAGGGCGAAGTCTATTATGTAAAAAATGGTGATTAGCGGATATGTATACCTCATTCCAAGAATCAGTAAAACTGACGCTAGAATAGCCAATGAGGCGGTGAAACCGAAGAACGTTTCGTATATCATTGTAGCAGTAGGATTCGGAAGGATTGCATGAGTTAAAGCTAGATGAATTCCTGCCCACAGGGATGAGAGTATAGCTAAAGCCCATCTAATTGCGGTTGTGTTCATGTCTTTCACTCTTCATTTTGCCCTAGGTATAAAGTAACTTTTCCCAAATTGTCTGTTTAATAGTAGGAAAGAAGGGAAGTTTTGATTTCAGAGTTGCTTATTTCATGATCCTTTATGTAGAAGGCTAATAAGACCCTTATAATCTTAGCAATATGAATATATAAAATAATAATAATTATAATAAAGTGCAAAAAATCAAAGATGGTATATCTTAGGCTTACCTTCACTATAACTTGGGTCAAAAAATTTCTGGGTTTTAGGTTTTCTGACCAGCGACTTCTTTTTTCCTTCTCTTCGGTTTTTACATCATTTTGAACGTTGTTCGCAGAAAGTTAGCTATAGCAACTAAGAAGATCACGAACATTACGAAGAACATAGACAGTCCTGTCAAGAACTCCTGGGATTCGCTAAACGGAGAGAAAGGATAAACGAGGTTAGAGTAAGGTGGCCATCCTGCTAGCAATATGATGGCAAGTACACTATCCGCTCCCATCCAAGCTACCAACAAAGAAAGCCTGATTCCGTTGTTCAAGGCGTGAAGTGCACCTCCCGCAAGAATTCCTCCTAAAATTAGAGTTGTATCGTTCAATGCCCTGAACACGGGGAACGCACCTGCAAGAGCAAAGAAGTAAGGCACATGCCAGAAAACCGCCAGGAAAGCTCCACCTAGAACAGCATATGATGGGAACTTTAGAATCTTGTAAGCTAGAAGGAACCCGCCGACGAAGAGGGCATAATGGCTGAGCATGAATATGAACTCCTGATGGAACTCTACGGCCTCTGTAAACGGATTAACTGCAAATCCTATTAATATAACTGGAATTATTAAGTTCGAAATCTTTATTTGATCTCTATTCAGGACATCCATAAATATGACTAAGCCTTGCGCGACTATAATAGTTTGCTAAGTTCTAGCAATTGGATAAGGTAAGAACAGATAAATTAAATACAATAACTTGAATATCATTTTAAATAGAAAAAGTATGTATTTTCTAGATATAGTTCTCTGACTTTTGAGGTGAGAAAAACGTTCTAGTGCATTTAGATAGCTAGATTGAAATCTAAGGCTTTTTCAAGATCTTGAAAGGAAATGCTATGCTTTCAGGAGAATTAACATTCTAAATTAACTGAATGCTATGGAGAGAATAGTACATTTTCGTAATGGGTACATGGACATAAGAAACTTTCTTTTATGGGAAATAGAGTATCGAGTTTCTCTAAAAAAGCGTCTAATTTCTAACGTGATATGAACTTCAGATTGAAAAGAAGAAGAATGTTAATAACGGAAACTGGGAATAGACTAACTAGTTAAAATGTGAAAGTTATTCAAAAAGGAGAAGAAAAAGGTTAGCCTTACCCGCTAGAGCTGGGTATTTGGAACTGTACTGGAGCGAAGGTGATAGTCTGCTTTTGTTCTGGTGGAAGTGTACCAATTTTCTTTATGTTCACCCAAGACCATTTAACCATCTGATTTGCCGTCACTGGATCTACTGTGACTGTAGTCGTCTGGTTCGCACCAGGCTTAACCTCGTATGCCATTGCAATGAATAGCTGTCCCTGTGGAACAGTATTTGAGATCCATACTATTCCGTCCACAGAGCCAAAGTCGTTATATGCTTGTATTATGTCCCCGTTTTCTAAACCTTCGTTTGAAGCGTCATTTGCGTTCATCATGATAATGGGCTGTGGTACTCTCCTCAAGATGTCGGGGATCTGATAGTCGACCCATCCTGACTGGAAGATTATGTTCCACCTTCCATTGTTAGCCCAGTACTTATAATTCTTCTGTAGCGAGGCTGCATAGCCGAACACACCTACATACGGAGTTGGAAAGACGTTGAAGCCGTTGATTACGTATGGGGCTAGATCTGACAGAGAGTATCCGAACATGGACTGAAGGTCGCTACTGTCGAGGTATTTCACCTCACGGGTTATCAGGGGTAACTGAGTATTTCCAACTGTGACGCTCTTTGACGGATCCACAGTGACAGCCTCAGCCCTCAGTTTGCCTGCTATCAGAGGTTCAGCGTAGTTTACTAATCCCCAGAGCGTGAAGCTACCGTCGCTGTTAGTTGTCTTTCCGAGTATCGGAAGCTGGACACCAACAGTTCTAGCCATTTTTAAGTCGTTGAGGTCTATGGATGACCAATAAGGAGTCCAGTGCGGTACTACATATCCGTAAGGCCAGCTCTTGAAGTTTGTTGGACCGTTAGCTACGTAATAGTTCCACAAGTCGTTATAAATGCTGAACCAATCGTAGTCGTAGTAGTCCTCAGAGTAGCTAGATAGAGATGAGAGGGAGAGTGGGGCTGAGTTAGAGGTCATATGCTTGCTTAGACTTGTCCATATAGTATTAAATGCATTATATAGCCTTTGAGCTTGAGGGGAGGACTCCTTTCCTTCGGATACGTACATCTGGTAAATGTCTAGTGCAATCATAGCATAGATCCACACGTCAGGCATAGACATTCCTAGAGGCGAATGGTACACGTCATCGAGCCTCAGCCTTCTATCGTGGCCATTCCATCTTATTTCATAAGTCTCTCCGTGATTTGATGCTGATGGCAGTATTACATGGGCCGCATGTTTGAGCAGGTCGTTCTGTTCCAGGAAGATGTCGTTCCCTACAACAAATAACGCTCCAGACGTGCTTCCTAGGCACGAAGTTACTGCGCTTGCATACTGGTCAGAGGTTGGAAATTGAGGAATCGTAGCACCTACAGCGGAAGTATCATAGTTGGGTGAGGTACCAGCATTAGATGAGGAAGATGGTACTCCTAAGGAAGAGGTGTTCTCTACGCATTCCTGTAGTAAGCGCGATCTATTGTCTAAAACTTGGCTCAGTTTCTCTCCGCTCATAGTCTGCTTGTAAGGGTTAGCAGTGAACATCCATAACATCTTCCCGTATCCGCTGTATATTAGATAGTCTATCACAGGGTTGTATTGATATATCTGAGGTACTAGTGAGGAGGTGTAGTTGTTGTAGAAGTTCTTTATGTATTCAGCTATCGAGGTACCTGAAACCGTCTGTCCTGAGGCTTTTAATTGCTCTGGTACGTATGTATGCATCTGAATGAAGAACTGCCTTCCTTCGCTCAGGTTACTCTGCCATGGTGGAGGCGGAGGTAAGGGGAATGCAGCTCCTCTCTGGTGTCCGAAGCCCGTAGATACTCCACATCCTGGTCTACCAGAGAGCGCTCCGGTGATTATTCCTAAGTTAGCTACAGCGTATATGGGCGTATAGTTAGCTGACCATATTATTCCCTTCTCAAACTCCATGAGGACCCTGTTGTAAAACGTAGAACCATTGGCGCTCTTCGGCTTAGCTAACATGTCACCCATTTTTTGGATTACGCTTTGCGGAACTCCGGTGATTGTAGATGCCTCTGATAACCAATCGCTGAGTGACTTGGATTGTAAGTACTGAATATAATAGTTATACGTGTCCTCATTGAAAGCAAAGCCGTTGGAGCTGGCTGACTCGTATAGATTCACGAAGTGGTCTACCACGTCCGGGTATGTGTAGTAGATGTACGCAGCAACAGCGTTCGCGAGCTCGCTATCCGTTCCTGGGTTGACTTGAACGTAGAGGAACTGATCGCTATTGCCATTCATTGCATCCTCTATGCTGACACCTAGTTTGGCTGCTACAGCATGTACTGTCTCTGACGGCCTAGCTTCAACTATGATAATATTGCCCGCTGCAGCAGGCTCTCCTGGGTCAAACCAAGCCTTCTTTCTGCTAATTGTTCCTCCACCTATGTTGTCAAAGATGTGCTGAATCAGGTTTACTGTGGACGTAGCGTATTCGTTAATTCCCCAGAGTACCAGGACGTCTGCTATGCTTATATCGAGCATACTAGCAGTGTCCGTTCCGTTCCCGTTAGTTGCTTCCTCCAGTGCATCCTGAGTGAAGGAGAAAGCTACTTGGTAGTGGAATCTCACAAAAGGAGTCGCCAACCCCATGTGGAGGAAAAGCCCGGGCATGAGATTGCTGAATACTCCTCCTCCTTGTCCTCCTCCATGATCGGCCCTTATTGCCATAACCTGAGTGGCTGCAGGACCTACCGGATCTGGATAAGTGGTAGTCTCATTGTCCATGTAGTATTTCGCTACTCTAGCTGCTACGTCTATAGCATAGCTCCATCCTACCGGTTGTAGGCTTCCGTTCCACCTTATGAGAGGAGTCTGTATTCTGGTCGAGAAAACCTTAAACCCGGGAGCATTGTCGTTGAACGGGCTCCAATTTCTTAATGCGTTCTTACCTCCACGTGTGGAATAATTTCCTTCATTGACAGGGCATTCTGAGCTGGGCACTTCCAGAATGTAAACTGGTTCCCAGTTCCCCGTATTTGTATTAAACTTTATTGAAGTAGTCACCATGGACTCTCCTATCCATGGAGTGCCGTAGTTTGCACCAAGAGGTACCACGGGTGATGTGTAATCAGCTTGATAGTTCACTAGGTTTCTGTTGAATACCTTATCGTTCATGTTGTACACTACAGCGTTCTCCCCTTTAGATGGGCCTCCAGCTTTATAGATGGGGAACACGAAAATATCGTAACCACACCCGACATTACAGAACCTACACGTAGCATGGTATATTTCAGCGTCTGGCGGTGGTAGAGGAACACTACTGTTCTTCACTGGAGTTGTAGTTGATGAACTAGTGGTTGAACTTGAACTAGATGACATACTTTCCTCAAGTAATTAACATGCTTTACCCTTTTAAAAAGCTTACTATATATCTTAAATATATTTAAAAAACCTGATTATTTTTATTTTTTTAAAAAAAGTAAAAAACTACTAGAAAATCATAGCGTTCTGCATGATCTTGATTATAGTGTATACAAGTACAATGTTCATGACTACAAACATCGTTATACCTACAATAGGAAGAGAAGAAGGACCCCAAGAGAGGTAGCTATAGTCAAGGTTAGAGTACTGAGGATATCCAAGGATGAAGAAGATGCTGAGGATTGTGTCACCAAGCATGTAAAGACCTAGTGCCGTTACTTTAATCCCCAAGGACATTGAATTAATGTATGACCCAGCTAGGACTCCACCTAGGAAAAGAGTCAACTCACAAAGGATTCTATACTGTATAAACGACGCGCCGAGAGCAAAGAAAAGCGGAATATGCCAGAAAACTGCGGGGATTACACCAATCAGAAATGAAATTGGAGACCCTTTGAAGAACAAGTATCCTATGATCGCACCTGCTGCGTATAGAGCATAGTGGTCTAGCATATAAGCTATGGGATTATAGAACTGAAGCTTCTCGACAAATGGGTTCACGAACGCTACGATAAATACTACTGGAAGAGTTAAATTTTTCACTGAAAACTTTCTTCCGTTGTATTCCAGCATATTCACTTTTAAGTTAAAAATATTTAAAAAGTTTTCTTATTATAAACATTAACTCGATCTGTTGATGAAGAGATATCATAAAGGAAAAACTTTTTTCAGTTTATGATAATAAAAAAGAAAGAAAGGAAAAAAAGAATATATATATGTTTAACTTAATATCATGGAATAATGCTCTAATTTAGTAAGGATTTGTCTTTCTTTGAGGCATCTGTAGTTTTAGAGTTAATCTCTTTTATTGTATTTTTCATTGTATTGTGATCTTGTGAGGCCATAGTCGGTGACGGAGACGAGCCTCCCGGTATGCTTGCGTTGGAAACTCCGGAGAGCCCAGCAGTCTGCCAGAACAGAGACGTCTTTACTCCAAGCAGTGTGAATAGGACTGGTAAACCGTACATAACGAAACTTGCACCCATTATGATCGCGAAGAACGTCATTGCGTCCATGTATGGAACGAACCTGACCGGATACGCGACCCATCTTCTGATTAAACCTTCATATCCGGCGTAGCTCATTGTATATCCCAGTAGGAACGCACCTATAGTCCACATGATTATTCCTCCGCTTACCATGCCGCTGCTGAGGCTAGTAAGAGTTGCTCCGTTCATCTTGCTCGTCAGCATGTCAAGGAGAATTGATACATAGCCAACAATTATGATGGTCCAAATCATCAAGTGGAAGTGTCCTACGACGTAATAGGTATTATGCACTATAACGTTCAACGGGTTGATGGGAAGTATTAGAGCTTGAAGACCTGCTAGGATGAATCCTATTAACGCTACTAGAGATGCCAATCCAACTGGATTCTTCCATTGATATCCTTTCCCTGTGGCTATGGTTAATCCCAAGTTCAAAACAGTAAGTCCTGATCCCGCAGCTAAGATTAGCGTTGTAGGAGTTATGAATGCCCTCAGCACTACTGGCAGAGGCCACGTCTGGAGGTGGTGCACCCATGCTAACATGCTGAATGTGAATAGTAATATGATGTTATATCTCGCCCATTTTTCACTGAAAAGAGGTCTTCCAGCGAACTTAGGAATGAGGTAATATAATCCTCCGAATATTGTGAATGGAGCGTAGTAGACTACTGGATGTCCCCAGAACCAGAACAGAACTACCCATGTCAGGGGGTTCACTGGTACCGAAGCCCAGAAGTAAAGCACATACCACAATTCTGCAGCAGCTAAGGCGAATTCAGTGACAAACAGTAAAGCCCCTCCAAATGCCATTCCGTATGCCGCGAACACGGGGATCTTTCCTTCCTTGGGTCTAGTCTTGTATGCATCTAGAAACATAGTAATGGAACCTATTATAACTCCTACAGCATTGACGAACATCATAAAGTATGCAAGACCTATCAGCTTTTCAGCTAAGGAAGGTGCGAAAGTTCCGAAGTAAATCCAGCTCCCTAACTGTAATGATAGAGGAGGATACATGTACCACCCCGTGCTGGGCCCTCCTATGAACTCTATTATCATGGGTACATTGATCAGCCAAAAAGCAGCAGTAAGTATCTTGTTGTGGATTGTTCCCATGCCACTCTTATACAAAGAATATGCGAACACTGAAAGTGCTACGTCCTCAACTATTATCATCATTGCCGCCTGTCCGTGAAAAGTCACTAGGAAGTAGTAAAGAGGAGCTATTGCGTAACCGGCCTTAACATTCACGTGAGGGCTAAGGAGGATAGTTCTGAACCACATAGCGGCTATTCCCATAGCTGCTAGCCAAGCCAGACCGCCTGCGGTGTAGAGTAATGAAATTCCTAGAGCAGATTTAGGGTAGAGCTTCGCCATTTCACATCACCTCTAAATAACCGTACATATATGAATGTCCTACTCCGCAATACTCAGCGCAATGGAAGGTGTAGTTCCCTACGGTAGAAGGCGCAAAGAAAAATGAGTAGCTATCTATCCCTGGTACTACGTTCACGTTCTGTGGTCCGTGGGGAAGCCTGAGGTAAAACGCGTGAACTACGTTATTGCTGTAAAGTATCATCTCCACGGGTTGGTGTGGAAGGACCTTAATGTACGGATAACCGTTTACATAAGATATCACGTTTGCAGTGACGCTTATGTTCATCTGCGTTCCGTTTGGTGAGTAAATTATCTCGGTTGCATTCATCGGTACCCAAGCCCACTGTACTCCTTCCATGTAGATCACTACTGTACCGTTGGGGAGCGGTTTTGGAACTCCGCTAGCTAAAGGAAGCCCATACCTGTACGTAGCTGTGTCTCCCGAGATTACAGAAACATATGACCAAGCTACAAAAATTACAACAATGACGAGCATAACTCCAAACCATATTTTTTCCCAGTCACGATGAGACTCCACTTTTGGTCGAATGTATAAATACATAATAAAGTTAAAAAGCTTTTCTTAGTTAAACATAATTAAATATAAAGAAATTAAAATCAAAAAAAGTATTGAACGATTATACCGCGTTCTTTCTCGTCAAAAGGAAGAATGCTATCCCAGCTACTATCGCTATGCCTGCAAGGAAGAACCCGAAGAAGTCCTCAAACCCCACGCTTCCAGTAGATGCGTATGTTGATGCGGCTAAAGCTAACATTTCTGCTCATGGTATAGTGAGCAGAAATTATTTAAAAGTTTTTTTATATTATTAATCACCCTTTTGAAATTTAGAGATGAACGTTAGACCTTGTATAAAAAGAAAACTCTTGATATTAAAGCATATTGTATATACACACTAGGAAAAAATAATTTATAACTTTGTTTTTCTTTAGCCAGTGTAGTAAGGAGTCGTCACAGATGAAGA
>DAHF01000052.1 GCA_002495845.1 Sulfolobus sp. UBA167 | reverse complement strand
AGGATAATCAAAAGCTACAGGAGATCGTAAGGCAGGCTTCAAAGGAAGGCAACATGACTCTTTTGGATATAAAATCATGGAAGATAGGAGAGGGGGTAAGCGTAGTTGCGATAATCCTTGAAAGCCATATCACGATTCATACCTGGCCTGAATACAAGTTCGCTACGGTTGACGTTTATTCGTGCGGGGCTCATACGGATCCAAAGAAAGCATTCTATTATATTGTGGAGGAACTAAAAAGCGAGAGATATGAGATAAAAGAGGCTGATAGATCATCGGAGTTCTGATAGTAGGAGGAGGTCTAGCTGGAGTCCTGCTTGGATCTAAACTTCAAAATCAAGGTTTTTCTACAATAGTCTTCGACAGGAGAAGGTTCTCAGGCAAAAAATGTACTGGTGTAATAAGCCGGTCCACTTTCTATAAGCTAGGAGTAAGCAAAGAGTTCATAGATAGAGAGTTCAAGAGCATAATATTAAATTATAAGAAAAATGAAGTCTTTATCTCTACTGACGTTGTAAGATTTAATAGAGCAAAGTTTGAAAGTGAGGCATCGAGGGAACTGAAGGTAGAGAGGAAAGACGCTACAATAACGCAGAATGGGGTTATAGCAGACGGCAGGTTATATGAAGGCGATATAATAAACTGCTCAGGTTGGAAAGGTAAGGCTAAGTGGGTCAAAGCGATTGAACTACTGATCGACAAGGATTTAGGTGAGGACATAAGGGTTTACTTAGATGAGAGGAATACAGCTGGCTTTTCATGGATAACCCCTTTACCTTACGGATCGCTGATAGGAGCTATCTCCTATGGAGACCCAAAGATGTTTCTTCCTAAGGTTGATGGAAGAGTGATAGAAATTCACGGAGGAGCAATTCCAAGACCTAAACCAAGAAAGTTGAGCGGAAAGTCCTTGGGGGACGTGACAGGAAACATCAAGACGTTCACCGGAGGAGGCATATTCGGAATTTCCATGCTCATTGGTCCACTCATACGCTACATAGCAGAAGGTGACGGAAGGGAGTACGAGAACGAGTACAGGAAGCTCTCGGGAGAAATAGAAAAACAGTTCAAGCTAACATCTGTCCTCGAGAAGACGTGGAAGCTGGCACTGCTCAGCGCTAGGCTCTTCAACGGAAAGACAATTCGTGCCTACGAAGAGTTCGACTTCCATTCACTTCTTCCCTCTATTCCTCACTAAGTTATAACAGCCTTCTCCCTTCTCTATGAAACCTTCTTGGATGAGTTTAGAGATCACTTCTTCTGGGCTTCTGACGCCTTGTGTTCTAAGTTCCTTGACAGCAATTATTTCCCCTACGGAGATATAGGTAGAAAAGTATTTCTTAGCAATCTCAATTTCCTTCTCTGTAGTCATAACAAACTTTTAAGTCCGCACGATTTAACGTTTTCGTGGACTTTAAGGCTCTGTTGAGGCTTGTAAGAATACACAACGTCATAGGAGCTATGCTAGGAGATCTGATGGGGTATTTAGTTTCCTCTTTTTGGAACATAGATCCTTCCAAAGTTATTCTCTCCATGGTTGTGGTTGGCTTAGTAGCTGCTGGCGGTTATGTAATAAATGACTATTTTGATATAGAAATAGACAGAATAAACAAGCCTGACAGACCTTTACCTTCAGGCAGAGTGAGCCCTAGGACAGCCATGAATTTGGCGTTAGGTATGTTCATAGTTGGAGTCCTATTTTCAATAGCGCTCGGACCATTACCGCTGGCTTTAGCGCTGTTTACCTCCATGATGCTGTATTTCTACGCAAAGGACTTGAAGAGAACGGGACTACCTGGGAACTTAACCGTTGCGCTGACGAATGGGCTCTCCATATTCTACGGTGGGGCATCATTCATGGAGGGGGAATGGCTGATCAGAGTACTCCTGCCTACATTCTACTCCTTCTTCCTCACGCTTGTGAGGGAATTCGTGAAAGGAATAGAGGACTACGAGGGAGATAAAGCTAACAACGTTAGAACGTTAGCTGTGACCTCAGGAGTCGGAAAAGCGTGGGTGATAAGCAAGGTTTTCCTTATCCTTGTACTTGCAGTGTCTCCTCTGCCGATTTTATTCGGGTTTAACTTAATTTATCTTGTAATCCTTGTAGTATTTTTCATCCCCTCAGTTATGCTCTCTATCATGCAGAAGCCCTCTATTAGCTCAGCTTCCAAAGCTAGAGGTTATCTGAAAGTGTCCATGCTCTCTGGGATACTCGCTTTTCTATTCGGCAGTATTCCTATTTCAGGGGCTTATCTATTACAATTCTCATTCCAGATTTTACTCCTACCACTCTTAAATTAACATTTACCAATTTCTCTCCTGACTTGCTAACCCTCTCTGTCAGCTCTTCGTTAGGTCTAACTGGAGAGTATACCTTGAAGAATTTGGTCACGCCGTTTACAGTCAAGTTCATCACCATTTTATCTAGTTGGACGTCGCTTTCGTTTCTGACGCTTAGAAATATGGAGCCGTCCTTGTCCATTACCTGAGGATTTATCCTAATTTCAGGAGACACGACTGAAAATGTACCATAAAAGAATACTAACGTAGAGGTACCTTCCTCATTAGTTACCTTCAGCTTACCCTCAGTGTTCACCTCCAGTTCGTCTGATTCCATAAAGTAACTCGACAAGAGGATGTCCTTGGCTGTGAAGACCTTAGCTAAACCTCTCTTGCCTCCTAGAATTAGAATTCCCTTGCCCATATTCTCTAATTCCAAGGTCTCCTTATTTCCCAACATGATAGTTCCCGCGTTAAGCTTATAATCAGTCTTCAGATCATCGTCTCTATAAAAGGAAACAACGGTAACGTTAATCACGTTCATAGAGTCGTTAGAAGACCTTACGAAGTTCAGTTCGTTCCTACCCTTCTTCCCAAAAGGGGAAATATCGTAAATTATTGTGGAGAAAACGCTGTTACCATCGTTTACCTCGACGTTTGGTTTGAATTCCTTGCTGAGAGAGAAGTCATTCAACCATATTCTAAGCTTAGGCATCACAGTGAAAGCCCTCTCGACCGAAGCTATCACGTAGAGCTTAGATGGTTCTTTTTCAAGTTCAAATGGATAAGACACGCTCTTGTTAGAATCTCTCAAAGTGGTCCCCTTAGTAAAGGACTGAACTTCGATCGAACCATTAAAACAGCCCTTGTCAAATAGTGGTAAGTCCCCTTTCGGCATATATTAAAGTCTGGAGTAGACAAAATAAAATGAATGTTGAGTAAAGTTCTCGCCTCGATAAGGAGAGTAGATGTCATAGTCGAGGTCCTTGATTCCAGGGAGCCTGACCTAACTAGGTCTAGGGAGATAGAAGGATATGCAACAAAGAACGGTAAGCAAGTCATATTAGTACTTAATAAAATAGACTTAGTTCCTAGAGAAGTAGCGGAAAGATGGAAGGACTACCTATCCAGAGACTTTCCTACCATATACGTCTCAACAAGAATGAGACAAGGGACGAGGCTACTGAGGGACGCCATAAAGGAATCTTTAAAAGGAGAAGGAAAGGTCGCCTTCGTGGGATATCCGAAGACCGGTAAATCATCAATTATCAACGTGCTCAAGGGAAAGAAGGCCGCCTCGGTCTCCACTCAGCCTATGTCCACAGGTTTCACTAAGGGAATACAGCTGGTGAAGATAGATTCCAAGATATACGCTTTCGATACCCCTGGGGTCATTCCTCCTCACGGCAATCCGTTCGAGAAAGCTATAAGGGGAACGAACCCGGATAATTTAGATAACCCAATCCCTCCCGCAATTTCAATCCTTGAGAAAGCGTTCCAGATATCTCCAGCACTACTTGAAACCACATACAAAGTTAACTATATTTCACCCATGCAGTTCCTTCAAGACCTAGCCAGACATAGAGGATGGATAGATAGGACTGACAAGGAACCCGATGTAGACCTAGCCGCAAAGACAGTCATTAAGGACTATCATAACGGGAAAATAACTTATTATACTCTTCCCCCAGAATGACCTGATGACTAAAGTAGTTGTCTTCGACGCCGATAAAACTCTCTGGGATCACTACAATATTTCTGAGTTCATCGAACCACTGAAGAGAATTTCTAGCGATGAGATAGAAGATTCCGCGGGAAACAAACTGAAGCTTTTCCCTCACGTCAGGTCTTCGCTCCAGGAGCTGAAAAAGAGAGGCCTCATAATAGGGATGGCGACATGGAACTTGCCAGAGAAGACGTCATTAGTACTCAGGACTTTAGAGCTTCAAGACTTCTTCGATGTAATCATATCTAGACCTTTTCCGTACAAGTTCATAATGTTAGGAGATATCCTGATAGAGCTCAGAAGGAAAGGTTTCAACATAAGAAGAGAGGAGATAATTTTCGTTGATGATAGAAGAATTCACTTCGGTAATGTATGGCTTTACTTACCCGGGATCAAATGCATGGAAATGTGGCACGATATTCAAGATCATATGGACATGTTTAAATTTTTAGAACGAGAAGATTGAATGATTTTTAAAATAATATCATATATCTTAATCCGAAGATATAGTAATGCTTAAAACCGATTACTCTTCACTTCTTTCAGTGAAAAAGGATGATGGGTGGCCGTATCCTCCAAGTCGGATACTAAATTCAAAACTCCTTCTAAAGGGAACCCCTTTGTGGGGCCAATTGAAAGGAAATTATCTAGAAAAGGTGAGATTAAATGCCAACAGGATCTAGACTAACTATAGATGCTTTAAAAAGAGAAGGCACGAAAGTTATTTTCGGAATACCAGGGTTGTCGAACATGCAGCTTTACGATGCTTTCGTTGAAGACTTAATGAATGGCGAATTAAGGCATGTGCTAATGAGACATGAGCAGGCAGCAGCACACGCTGCAGATGGGTTTGCGAGGGCATCTGGAATACCGGGTGTGTGCACAGCCACGTCAGGCCCGGGCGCAACAAACCTGGTGACAGGATTAATAACAGCATACTGGGACAGCTCCCCTGTAGTCGCGATCACTGGACAAGTACCAAGGTCTACGATAGGGAAGATGTCTTTCCAAGAAGCTGACGCTGTAGGTGCAACAGAGGACGTAGTAAAATATGCATATCAGGTTAGAAAATTCGACGAGATTCCACAGGCAATAAAGAACGCATTCTACGTTGCAAGCACAGGAAGACCTGGACCGGTAGTTGTAGACATACCGCGTGATATATTCTATGAGAAATCAGATGAAATTAAATGGCCTGAAAAGCCTACAATCAAAGGATACAGACCGTTCAAGACCATTATAGATCCAATCGCAATCAAAAAGGCAGCAGAGATGCTGATAAACGCTGAGAGACCAGTCATAATGGTAGGCACAGGAGTAGTATGGTCTAACGCTACAAAGGAAGTATTGGACTTAGCTGAAACTTTGATATCTCCTATAGTCTCAACTCTGCCAGGAAAGTCAGCTATACCACATGACCATCCGCTCTACTTAGGTGCAATGGGATACTATGGTAGAGCAGAAGCTTCAATGGCAGCCTTGGAATCGGACTTAATGTTCGTGATAGGAGCTAGACTAAGCGACAGAACTTTCACTTCATACGATGAGATGGTAGAGACCCGCAAGAAGTTCGTCATGATAAACATTGATCCAACGGACTCGGAGAGGACAATAAAGATGGATGTAGCTCTATACGGAGACGCGAAGATTTTATTGAGAGAAATCTATAACGCAGTGCTCAAATTAGGCAAGAAGAACGACCATTCAGCGTGGATGAAGAGAGTAAAAGAGCTGAAAGAATACTACTCACAGTTTTACTTTAGCGACGATAACACAAAGCTAAGGCCGTGGAAGGTCTTGAAGACGATAAGGCAGAGCTTACCTCGTGACGCAATAGTAACTACTGGGGTTGGACAACACCAAATGTGGTCAGAAGTCTTCTGGGAAGTCCTCGAGCCTAGAACGTTCTTGAGCTCCACCGGTATGGGCACAATGGGATTCGGTTTGCCTGCTGCAATAGGGGCCAAAATGGCAAGACCAGATAAGGTAGTAGTAGACTTAGACGGAGACGGTTCAATAATGATGACAGGGACTAACTTCGCTACTGCAGTAGATGAACACATACCCGTCATTTCGATAATATTCGACAATAGATCCTTAGGTCTAGTGAGACAAGTGCAAGATTTGTTCTTCAATAGACGTGTAGTTGGCGTGGACTATGGTCCGTCTCCAGATCTAGTGAAGTTCGCAGAATCCTTCGGAGCCTTGGGTTATAATGCTACCACATACGAGGAGATAGAGAAATCAGTGAAGAGCGCAATAAAGGAAAATCACCCTGCACTGATAAGGATACCTATAGACAAACAGGAATTGGCTCTCCCAACCTTACCGCCGGGAGGAAGACTGAAACAGGTGATCGTAACTGACCCAAGAAAAAGTAGTTAGAGTCCTAGGATATTACCACGACGCTAGTTACATTGAGAGGATAGCATCGAACCTGAGGAAATTGCTAGTAGATATAGATTGGATTTACGGCAAGAAAATAAACGATGAAGGACTTTACGAAGTCTATATGGGGATCCCCTATACCAACAACTTCGATATTGCTGTGGCTAACTTGAGCAAGACCGTGGAGATAGAGAAGGTCGAGGTCTTGGAGGACGCCAAGGTAGAGCCATATATAGCCTCTCATGACGGTAGCATAAGGAGAGGAAGTGAGGACGAATGGAACGATGGAGAGAACCTCATAATTTATGTACCAGTTTTTTCTAAAGTAGTCGGATATAGTTGGGGTGATAAATATAGCAAAAATCTACACTGATAAAGATGCGTCTCTTGACGTTTTAAAAGGCAAGAAAATAGCCGTCTTAGGCTACGGAAACCAAGGGAGAGCTTGGGCTCTGAACATGAGGGATTCCGGGTTAGACGTCACTGTAGGACTTGAGAGACAAGGAAAATCATGGGAAAAGGCCACAAAAGACGGGTTTACTCCCGTCAAGACTGAGGAGGCTGTGAAGGATGCTGATGTGATAATATTCCTAGTCCCAGATATGGTTCAAAGGACAATCTGGTTGGAGAAAGTGAAACCTAACATGAAGAAGAAAGCCGACCTAGTGTTCGCCCACGGATTCAACATACACTTCAGAATGATTGAGCCACCTGCGGATTCTGACGTCTACATGGTTGCCCCTAAGGGACCAGGGGATACAGTGAGGGACTATTACGTGGCAGGAGGAGGAGTTCCAGTCTTAGTTGCAACGTACCAGAATGTCTCAGGGAAGGCGATGGAGAAAGCACTTGCAGTAGCTAAGGGCATAGGCGCAACAAGGTCTGGAGCACTTGAGAGCTCCTTTAAAGAGGAGACGGAAACAGACCTAGTCGGAGAACAGACTATCCTAGTAGGAGGAATTATGGAATTAATGAGGGCATCATTCGAGACTCTCGTTGAGATGGGATACCAACCTGAAGTTGCGTACTTCGAGACGATAAACGAGGTGAAAATGATAGTCGACATAATACACTCTAAGGGACTAAGTGGAATGCTCAGGGCAGTATCAGATACAGCAAAGTACGGCGGAATAACAGTAGGGAAGAAAGTAATAAATGAAGATGTAAGGAAGAGAATAAGAGAAGCCGCTGAAAGAGTAAGGGACGGACAATTTGCCTCAGAATGGGTAGAAGAATATAACAGAGGAATGCCCACAGTGGTGAACGGACTAAAGGAAGTCGACAATAGCTTAGAACAGAAGGTAGCAGAAGAATTAAGAGACCTTATAGAAAGAGGAAAACCTAAAAAACAATAAATATATATATAAATATAAAACACACTCTTTTTAAGTTGTGAACCCCAGAAAAAGAAAAGGTACTTCGGTAGAGCTTTCTCTCTTCAAAAAACTTAGAGATAAGGGGTTTGCAGTAACAAGAACCCCGGCTAGCGGAAGTAAGAGAAAGGACCCGATACCTGACATAATAGCCATGAAGAAAGGGGTAATAATCCTAATCGAATTAAAGAGCCGTTCTAGAGAAGGTAAGGTATACGTAAGCAAGGAGCAAGCTGAAGGCGCCAAGGTATTCGCAGACAAGAGCGGGGGATATCTTTTCCTGGGGATAAAAACGCCCTCTATGCTAAAGTTCTTACATTTCTCGAAGCTTAGGTTGACAAAAGGGGGTAACTACGTTGCAGATGAGTACACTGTAGACAAGGAAGGACTATCCTTTGAGGACCTCCTAAGGTTCGTCGACGGAAAGCTCGGAGTTTCCCTTGATGAATTCCTCATGAACGAAAACGAAACATGAAAATGCCCCTCAAACTCTTTTAGGGAAAACTATGTATGTAACATTGAAACGGGTGAAAGCCTCATAATTGGATGACCCATTTCCACATTTCCCAGGTGAACTACCCCTCACGGAAGGGGTAGTCCCCCCCTCGTTAAGATAAAAGTGATATATGAGACCTCAAGCTAGCCAGCTCTACAGCTGTCCAGCTCCGGACTCTCCATATATAGTCCTTGGGTCACTCTGAGAGCCTTATCCTTATTTTGATGTTATGCTTCTTCTCTAGCTTCCTCAGCCTAGATGTAAGCTTCCTGTTGAATTTCCCTATCTGCTCTTTAGGTATATTAACTACGTACTCCCCTTCTTCGTATTTCACCGACGCGTCTGGAATTATGTTCTCCACTATCTTGTTAAGTCTGCTCTCCATGGAGTCTCCTCCTTTTCCTGACCCAGACTTTACTGGAACTATCATTGTTTGCTCTCCAAACACGTACATTTCATATTCAGCCTTATCGTTCAGGAAATCCTTTATCTCCACCACTGGCCTCGCTAGGTCGGCTTCCCTCAAACCCGATGGGACTTTGACTGTCATCTCCAGCGAATAGACCTTCTCGACTGTACCGTTCCTGATGAACACAACGGTATCTAAAATATTAGGTATTGTACCTAAATCTACTCTGCTGACGAACCTATGGATTGCGTCTATGGGAGAAGTAGCGTGGACTACCCCTATCATTCCTATTCCAGCCAATCTCAGGTCTGTATAGAGCTTGAAGTCCTCATCGTTCCTCATCTCATCATAAACCGTGTAGTCAGGTCTGCTCAATAAAAGTATGTCGTGAAGCTCACCTATCTCAGCGTAATTCTTTGAATATTGAGTTATGTCAGGGGGTAAATGCATATCCCTAGGGCTTTCGATGGTCTTCACTATCTTCCCCAGCCTCATGTAATACTCAGCTAAGGCCTGAGCGAAGGTCGTCTTCCCCATCCCTGGAGATCCTGCTATCACTATCCCTTCAGCATGATCGCGGAACTTGTCCAGAAGCCTCTGGTCTAAGGAATAGTCTTCCATGGACCTCCTAGCAACTGGTCTGGTGATCGTCATTTCCCACCCATCGCTTAAAGGTGGGCGAGTTACGACTATCCTGTAGTTACCCAGTTGGATGATCATAGATCCTTTCCTTTCTATTTCTATGAAAGATCCCTTAACGAAACGCACGCTATTCACTACATCAGAGACAATTCTTTTCATATCTGCCTTAGTGAGGGGTTCACCGGAAAGCTCTACGAACTCCCATTCCCCAGGCTTTCCCCTTTTAGCTTTAGGCTTGGAGTCTTCCTTGAGGTGGACGCTCATCGTGTTCTCGTCAAAGTAGTTTTCAATAGATATCCTCTCATCTGGAAGGGGTTGAAGTAGAATACACTGAACCTTCATCAAGTCACACATTTTCCTTTGAAGGTCGTCGGAAGTAATTACGGTACAGCCTTTGGACTGACAAAACTCCCTCAACGCTACGTCGGATTCCTTTGTTCCTTCTCCTACTATGTCAAAACCTATGAGGAGCCTCTCCGACATTTCTTTCACTTTATTTATCTCTTCGAGCGCTATGTCACCGCTAACTAACCCATCTCGGCTCTCCTCCTCTAGCTCTCTAACTAGAGATTTATGGATCAAAATATTCCCATATATGACGTTTCTTTCCAAGTACCTAGATACACCGTTCAGGAGAGAACTCTTATCTAGCATCAAATCTTTCAAAACGTGATTCCCCGTTCGATGAAATATTAGACGATTTGAATAAAAAAACTTACTTTTTCACTAAGGAAAGGAAGTACTTATGCACAGCTAAGGTATTGGACAACTCTGGATGAAAAGTAGTAGCTATCATTCCTCCCTCTTGTGCCATGATCGTTACACCGTTGAGTTTAGATAAGGACTTTGAGTTTCCCCATACCTTAGTGATGGCAGGAGATCTTATGAAGACCACCCTTGCCTTCTCCTCGCCTATCTCCGAAAGGTCAACTTCGGCCTCGAAGCTCTCCCTCTGCCTACCGTAGTAGTTCCTGACCGCCGCGATGTCCATCACTTTGAGCAATTCCTGTTGCTTCTTGACCTTCGAATCTGAAGCTTCCTTAGCTAAAAATATGGCTCCCGCGCAAGTCCCAAGTACCGGAAGTCCTGATAATATTTGCTCTCTTATTTCATCAATTATTCCTAGCTTGGATGCTAACATACCTATCGTGGTGCTCTCTCCTCCAGGGATGATTATGCCATCAAGTTGCCCCATGTCCTTTGGGGTCTTCACTGGAACTATGTCCCCAGTTCCCATCGCCCTCTTAGTTTGGAGAGCATGCTCCTCGAAACTACCTTGATACGCTAATATGCCTATCTTCATGTGTCCCTCACCTGTAAAAGTTGCTCCGGAGGTAGGGATTTTATGTCTATACCCATCATTGTCTTCTGCTCGCTTATCATCTTCTGGGCCTCCAATACTACTTCTGGGTATTCCCACGCGGAAGCTGCCATGACTATAGCCCTAGCTCTAACTTCAGGGTCTTCGCTCTTGAATATGCCGGAGCCTACGAAAAGACCATCTGACCCAAGCCACATCATTAGCGCTGCGTCTGCAGGTGTTGCTATACCTCCAGCTGCGAAATTCACTATAGGAAGTCTGCCGAGCTTAGCTACTAGCTCTAAAAGTTGATACGAAACTTGATATTCTCTTGCCTTCATGTTTCTGTCTTCTTCGGACATGGACGCCAAAGACCTCAACTCGCTGTTTATGAGTTTCATATGCCTTACGGCTTCGCTTACGTTCCCTGTGCCTGGCTCTCCCTTAGTCCTTATCATGGATGCCCCTTCGGATATCCTCCTCAAAGCTTCAGCTAGACTTCTAGCCCCGTTGACAAAGGGCACTTTAAACAGCCACTTATTTATGTGGTGAACCTCGTCAGCAGGGGTCAATACTTCGCTTTCATCTATCATGTCTACATCCAAAGCTTCCAATACCTTAGCTTCATAAAAGTGACCTATCCTGACTTTTGCCATCACTGGTATAGTAATGGAAGACATCACTTCTTCTATTATCTTTGGATCCGCCATCCTAGCCACTCCTCCGACCTTCCTTACATCGTAGGGTAGCTTGTCCAGAACCATAACTGAAACTGCACCGCCGTCTTCTGCAATTTCGGCTTGCTTTACGTTCGTCACGTCCATCACGACCCCTCCCTTTTGGAATATAGGGAAGGCATGCTTGACCATAGTAGTCCCCTCGGCTATTTTCAGATTAGATCTGAGCTCTGGCAACTCAGTAAGTAGTCCTTGGTCCTTAAGAGAGTCCCTAACCTCAGCGAGCTTGTAGAAGTAGTCTTCTACTTCTGCGAACGTGAGTTCATAAAGTCTCATAGTGATAAAATACTAGCAAGAATTTTAAGCTTTTATTAAGCCTCTCTTGTGCATCATATCTACAATTATGTCGAAGGTAAGTGCATATGAATGCTCTTACTAAAATCAAGATAGATATATATGCCTTTTCAATAAAAATATGAGCCGATTTTTTTGTATTCTTGATAGAAATAGAGCAAATAGCTCTCTAGGCCTACGCCTCTGAAATCTTAATAAAATCTAGGCCTACTGCTTTTGCGTTCGTTTTCGGCTCTTATCTTGACTATTCCGAAGTGTACTGCGCAGTTAACACAGTAGCATTTGGTTATTGGGTACCTTGTTATTATAGCTCCTTTCTTCTCCAACTCCTGGGCAAGCGCCGGTTCAACGGGACTGTACATCCTTGTGGTGCATATTGCCTTATCTTCAGGCACCCTCGCACCGCAGTTGTCACAGAAAATATAGCCTACATGGCCTTTGTCGCCTTTCCTGCGACCTCTATTCTCTCTTTTCTTTGGCAAGTTTATAACCCTATTTCATTAGCTTAAATGATGTCTAATAAGTTTTTGCCACTCTGAGCACTGTTTTAGCAGGCTTTCCACAGACAGCACAAGGATCATCCACTTTCCTATCCTGCAATGGGTATCCTAAGACCCTAGCGTCCATGATCTCCTCCAGTTTCATTCCACATGAATTTTCTCCACACCAAGGTAGTTCTATCACCCCACCAGCACTTAGAAGGGATTTAGCCTTGCTTGGGTCTTTCTCGTACTTTACGTGGTTCAGCATAAAGGACTCCGCGTTCTTCTTGAGGTCTAAGGACATTGAATTCAAGATCTCTATCGCTTCTTTACTTACTTCGTCTAAAGGAACTGACTTACCTTGGAAAGTGTCCCTCCTTTTTAAGAATACAGTGTTCTTCTCCAATTCCTTGGGACCTACCTCGGCCCTCAACGGAACTCCCTTCAGTTCCCATACGTAGTATTTCTCTCCGGGGGTTCTTTCAGGATCTAGATCAACGACGCTTTCAATCCCGGAATCTTTCAATACCTGCCAAACTTTCCTTGAGTACTCAAAGACCCTTTTCGTCATCTCCTCACTGTCCTTAGATGGAATTGGGACTACTACGACTTTCAGTGGGGCTACCTTAGGCGAAATTATAGGACCGTGGTCGTCCCCGTTTACGGAAATGAGGACAGCTATCACCCTGTCTGATATTCCGTAGCTGGTTTGATGAGGATGGCAAAGGGATCCATCGCGCCTCTGGATCTTGAAGTCTAGGGCTTTGGTGAAATTCTGTCCTAGATGATGAGCCGTCCCTATCTGGATTACCTTCCCGTCTGGCATCAAGGTGTCAAATGCATAGGTGTGCAAAGCCCCTGCAAACCTGTCCCACTCAGGCCTTTCTGAAAGCAGATATGGTATACCTAACTCTTCAAAGAACTTACTGTAAATTGATATTGCTTCTTCTACTTGTTTCTGTGCGTCCTCGTATGTTTCGTGGACTGTATGGGCTTCTTTAAATGTGGTTATCTCCCTTAACCTTATCATTGGCCTCGTTGCCTTAGTCTCATACCTGAATACGCTCACTATTTGATAATACTTCTTGGGAAGTTGTTTGTAACTATTAAGCCAAAGGGACTCCATGTAGGTTATCGCGACTTCACTTGTAGGCCTCAGCGAGACTTTGACATCAAGGTCCTGAGAACCGCCCTTGGTGACCCAGAACACTTCCGACTCAAACCCCTTTATGTGCTGAGTTTCCCTGCTAAGCAACTCCTGAGGTATTAGTAAGGGTAGGAGGACTTCCTCGTGACCGGTGGAGTCTAGCATTCTTCTAATCAAGGACAATACGTTCTGTCTTAACCTGAAACCGTATGGCATCCATACTCCTACTCCTTTGACAGGGTACCTCCCGTAATCGTAAAATTCACCTTCAGATAAGACCCTGTCAAACCACTCGCTAAAATTCTTGGACCACTTCTCTCTAGTTACCTTCACAGCAGAAAACGAATTAATACAAAATAAAAAATCTTCTTGACTTTTTACTTGCCTACGAATATCATGAGGACCGCAAATAGGATACCATATACGGCTATTCCTTCACCTATTGCAACGAAGATTAGAACTGTACCGAACATGTCTCTCCTTTCGGTTAGAACACCGATTCCAGCAGCTGCTGCCATACCAACTGCAACTCCTGCGCCTATTGCAGCTAGACCTATTGAAAGACCTGCTCCGACGTTAAGCCCCGCAAATCCTACTCCTGAACTTCCAGCAGTTTGCGCTCCTGCTATTACGCCTGAAACTAGTATAGGAAGTAATAAAGCTAGAAGGGTTGTTCTCTTCATATTCAATCCCACCGATATATCATGACAATTCCTTTAAAACCTTTCTGCCTAGCTCTTCCAGCTCTCTCTTCCTCTTAGATAAAATTTCATCGTGTTGTTTGGTCAGGGCTTGCAGTATTTCGTTCTTCTTTTGCTCCAGTGAGACTGATAGACCTTTCTTGAGGTTATCATATTCCTGCATATGTCTTCTTCCTCTGCAAGATCTTTCTAATAACCTTTAACCTTATAAAGTCCTCTCTAGCCCTATCATCTAACACTTGCTTTATGTATTTTATTGACTTGGTATAGAAAGGCAAAATTGACGTATCTATAGAGTTGATTAACCTCTGTGTTTTCTTTAGCTCTGCGACCAAAGCCCTTATAGTGGACTCGAGCTCCACCAACTCCATGACTTTGACCAGAGCGTCTTTCATCCTGTCATATGACTCAGAAAGGTACGGAGAAGTCTCAATTTCACTGAAAGGTTTAGGCGGAATAGTATCGGAATTCAATTGAATAATAGGAATTTTTACTCCAAATATTACTTTCGTTGATGAGGACACTGAAAGCGACTGCGACTGAGAATCTGCAATAGTCTCTATGTTCCCCAATCCCTCTGCGCTGACAGCCTTGAGGTAGCTCGCATAAACTACGCTTAGGGTCTCGTTGACTTCATTATAGAGTTTCTCGTATTCCGCAGCGTAGTTCCTGAGGTAGAGCAAAAGGACCTCTCTCTTGTTCTCGAGCAACCTCTTTATGTTTCTGACTACCTTTACCTGATTCTTGAACTGGACCAAGTTGATCTTAGTTGGAAGTACCCTCTGGCTCATTTCTTACCACGGTATGGAGGATAATACTTCTTGATGTACTCTGCCTTGATGTTAGTGAGCTCGCTCTCGGGGAATATGGAAAGTAATTCCCACCCTATATCCAGCGTTGTCTCTATGCTCCTGTTTTCGTTAAGCCCTTGATTTATAAGCTTCCTTTCAAACATTTCTCCGAAGAGAAGATACTTCTTGTCCATCTCCGTGAGCGAGTCCTCACCTATAATTGCTGCAAGTCCTCTAGTATCTACTGCCCTAGCATAAGCTGCGAAGAGCTGGTTCATTACGTTAGCATGGTCTTCCCTGGTCTTCCCTTCTCCTATTCCGTCCTTCCCCAATCTAGATAAACTAAGGAGTACATTTATGGGAGGATATATACCCTTGTTGTAAAGTGACCTATCGAAGGTTATCTGGCCCTCCGTTATGTAACCTGTAAGGTCTGGTATTGGATGCGTCATGTCGTCATTTGGCATGGTGAGGATCGGCATCTGTGTTATGGACCCTTTCTTACCCTTGACTTTCCCTGCCCTTTCATATATTGTAGCTAAGTCGCTATACATGTATCCTGGGTACCCGCCTCTCCCCGGGACTTCCTCCTTTGATGCGCTTATCTCTCTGAGGGCTTCGCAGTAGTTCGTCATATCAATTAGGATTGCTAGAACGTGCATGTCCTTCTCGAATGCTAAGTATTCTGCTAACGTTAATGCTGTTCTCGGCGCAAGTATCTTCATGACTGGAGGTTCATTAGCTAGGCTAACTACCATCGCGACTCTGTTTATTGCACCGGTCTCCTCGAAGAATTTCCTGAAGAAGACTGCATCGTCGTACCTAGCACCTATAGCTGAGAATACTACAGCGAAGCTCCCTTCCTCTCCCCTGACGGTAGCCTGCTTAGCTATCTGTGCTGCGAGCAGATTTGAGGGCATCCCGCTCCCGCTGAAAATTGGGAGCTTCTGTCCCCTCACCAGGGGATTCAGCCCATCTATAGCTGAGATTCCAGTCTGAATGAACTCTTCCGGGTATTCCCTCATCGCCGGGTTTATCGGTTCGCCGTTTATGTCCCTGCGTTCTCCTTTTATTATTTCTGGGCCGTTATCCAACGGATCTCCGAGGGGATTGAATATCCTTCCCAACATTTCCTCTGATATCTTTACCTCAAGTCCCCTTCCAAGCATTCTGACTTTAGTTCCAGTAGGAGAGATACCAGTCGTTCCCTCGAATACCTGAACTATTGATACTCCCAACTGAGAGTCTACTACTATTCCCCTTTTCTTACCTGAGGTGGTTTCTATCTCAACCAGCTCGTTATAAGACGCGTCGGATACTCCCTCCACAGCCATCAGAGTTCCTTTTATCATCGATATTTTAGAAAACTCCCTTACGTTCATCATGAGGCATCACCTTTCTCCATAGAGTCAAAGACTGAGTTAAGCTTTGCTATGAGCTCATCATACTTCTGAAGTTCGTTGTTCTTGATTATCGCTTTGGACTTTATTATCTCAGTCATCACCGGGGTCGCTTTTTCCACTATGTCCTTTACGGAAAACCCTTTCTCTGTAAGCTTTAAGCCTCTGTCATGGAAGAGAACTAAAGCGTTCATTATCTTGGCCATCTTCTGCGGTGATGAAAATGCATCGATATCATCAAAGGCGTTCTGCTTCAAAAATGCCTCTTTTATGAACTTGGCGCTCTCTAGAGTCAGCTTGTCCTTCTCTGCCAATGAATCAGGCCCTACGAGCCTAACTATCTGCTTTAGTTGATCCTCCCTTATCAAGTCGTTAACTATGATCTCCCTCATTTCCTTCCATTTCGGATCAATGTTAGTGTTCCACCACTTAGCTACAAGGTCTACGTAAGCTGAGAACCCTTGAAGCCAGTTTATAGCGGGGAAATGTCTAGCATGAGCTAAAGATACGTCTAAAGGCCAGAAGACCTTGACGAACCTCAATGTATTGCTTGTCACGGGTTCTGTGAAGTCTCCTCCAGGCGGGGAGACCGCTGAAGCTAAGGATAGAGATCCTATTCTCTCAGGCTTTCCTAGAACCTTTACCCTGCCTCCCCTTTCATAGTATTCTGCAAGCCTTGAAGGAAGGTAGCTTGGAAATCCTTCCTCTGCAGGCATCTCCTCCATTCTCCCACCAAGGTCCCTCAGGGCTTCGGCCCATCTAGTAGTGGAATCTGCAACCAGCAGGACGTCGTATCCCTGATCTCTAAAGTACTCAGCTATCGTGGCACCTACGTAAATGCTTGCCTCCCTCGCAGCTACTGGCATGTTGCTTGTGTTAGCTATGAGTATTGACCTTTCAAGGAGAGGTCTACCAGTCCAAGGGTCTTTCAGTTTGGGGAAAGACCTGAGTTCGTCTGTCATTTCATTTCCTCTTTCGCCACACCCAACGTAGATCACTATCTTGGCAGCGCTCCATTTAGCTAAGCTCTGAAGGGTAACCGTCTTTCCGCTTCCAAAAGGACCTGGAATTGCTGCCGTTCCTCCTTTAGCTAAGGGAAATATTGTATCTAGGACTCTCACTCCGGTTAACAAGGGCTCGGTTGGCTCCAGCTTTTCCTTGTAAGGTCTCGGAATTCTCACGGGCCAGCGTTGCAACATGGAGATCGGCTTCTCGTCTCCTTCCATATCTAGTATGAGGATGTTCTCATTGATTGTGTAGTCTCCCTCCGGGACGATTTCCTTCACAGTTCCGTGGATTCCTGGCGGTACCATTACCTTATGTTCCACTAAGCCGGTCTCTGGCACAGTACCTATGATGTCTCCCTCATCTACCTTATCGCCTTTCTTCACAGTAGGAACGAAGTGCCACTTCTTGTTTTCGTCTAATGGACTCACCTTTATCCCTTTACTTACGAAAGGAGAATTGGAAGTAGATGCTATGGTATCTAGAGGCCTCTCCAGCCCGTCGAACAGTCTGCCCATAAGGCCTGGAGCTAGGTCTACGGAAAGAGGAGACCCAGTACGATACACTGCTTCTCCTGGTTTAACCCCTGATGTGTCCTCATACACTTGTATGAATGCTCTGTCTCCTTCAATTCTAGTTATCTCTCCTACTAGCTTTCCTTCCCCTACTTGAACTACCTCATACATTAAGGCTGACCTCATGTTGTCTGCTACAACTAGAGGTCCATTTACCCTTACTATCCTTCCATTTTCCATTTACAAATCACCGAATAGGATATCCGAGAGTTTTCCTCTCATGTTATCAAATACTTGATCTAAGAAAAGCTTTAATGAATAATCTTTCACTTCCCCAGTCTCCTTATTCATGATCTTCAAGCCACCTAACATGTCTGCTTCCGAAACTTCTGCGTCCACATTCAAGCTCTTTAGAACAGATTTAACTGTCTGGACGTCGTTCTTTGAACAGTATACAACGCTCTTCTGGCTGACCTCTCTCTTAAGAATATTGGAAAGCGACTCTTTATACCGCTGAGATGAGACTACCTTCTCCATCCTATTCATTGCCTCTTTATATACCTTATTTATCCAGAATTCCTTCTCTGAAAGGATAGCTCTCTTGTTCTCGACCTCCAACTTGGCTTTCTCTCCTTCTATTTCTTCCATGCTCTTCTTCACGTAATTATCAATCATAGCCAAGTACTCAGCCTCGATCTTTCTGTGGTTGTCCTCCACTATCTTTTTGGCTTCTTCAAATGCCTTCTCTATCCCGTTTAGCGTCTCCCCTTCAAGTTCCTCCTTTACTACCCTATTGAATAATTCCTCCATTTCCATTGTTATCACCCAAAACCTAAGGCTGACATTATCATTCTCTTTACGTCCAATGCCTCAGCCTCGCTAAAAGGTGAAGGGATGACTGTTATTAAAGGTTTCTTTTGATTGAGAATTATGCTGTCCACGTTCTCCCTCACTGGATTGTATATGTCCTTGGTTATTAGAACCAGATCTATGTCTTGTCTTTTCTTGATTTCGTTTATAGTCTGAGGCAAAGTTAGAGGATCTTCCACTATAGTTCCTTCAGCCCCCATCATCTTGAAGAGGTTTACCGTATATTTGTCCCCTACCAGAACTACTTTTCCCATCGAAGGTACTTTTGTTACAGAGGTTAAATACTTATAAGGTATCTATAATTAAGAATGTTGTGAACTAGACTGTGCTCTTTCCAGAGAACATGTTAAGAGTTGAAATAATAGCAGATAAGAGGAGGCTCAACAACGTAGTGAAAAAGATAGTCAAATTAGGGTCGTTCCAGCCTGAAGAACCGAGAAGCCCTATAGGAGAAGGCAGATTGGAGGACGCTAGAAGGAAACTCGGAGTGCTACAGGAACAACTAAATAAGATAAAGTCGATCATGGACATAAGTAAGATAACAGTCCAGCCATCTGGTTCAATAAAGGTGAAAGATTGGTTGGAGACATCCGATGAAGTGTCTCTATTAGCATCTAAACTGGAGGAAAGGTACAAGGACTTATTGGAGGAGATCAACAAGCTGAGGGCAGAGAGAGACCTTCTCGCCGAGCAGATGAAACAAATAGAGCCTTTCAAGGACATTGATGTACCCCTCTCTGATGCTTATAACATGAACTTCTTTGACATCCTGTTAGCAATAACGAACAAGGAAAAAGCCGAGGAGCTTAAGTCTGAGGCTAAGAACGTGTACTTCTGGTCTTACCCTTTAAACGAGAAGGAGGAAGCAATCCTTGTTATAGGTTTAAAAAAGGATCAGATAGTTGAGAAGGCAAAGCGTATCGGAATACAGAAGTTGGAACTAGAGGAGGGAAAGGCCCCTGCAGCGATATACGTGGAAACTAAGAGGAAAGTTGATAAGATAACTGAGCTAATTTCTAAAAGGAGAGAAGAACTTTCTAGGTCTGCTAAGGAAGACCAGAAGGAGTTCACCACGATTTACGGAAAAATGCTTACAGTCATAAGCGCTCTAACAATAATGTCAAGAGTCAAGGTCTCAGAGTTCTTCGTCCAGCTGGAGGGTTACGTCCCAGAGAAGGACTTTAAGAAATATGTGGAAGAGCTAAAGGACGAAGCTCATGTAAGCAGTGAGAGGCCAAAGAGATTTGGGGAGAAAGAGGAACCTCCGGTTTACATCAGAATGCCTAAGAGTATAAGCGCTCTTGAATCAGTTGTGGAAATATATGGCACTCCCTCATACTGGGAAATATCTCCTACAGTGTTCTTAGTGATAACTTTCCCTATTCTCTTCGGGCTGATGTTCCCAGATCTGGGAGATGCCATAGTAGTGTTTCTATTCTCTGTCTGGTTCTATAAGTACGGAAAGAGAAAAGGGAGCGATAACATACCTAAACTGTCGCTGGTCTTGATATACTCCAGTGTAGTAGCAATGATCACAGGCCTGCTGGCCAGGGACTTCTTCGGCCCACTTCCTGTAGGAGGGCTGAGAGAGATATTCGGCTCTCCTAAGTATTCCGTAGGCCCCTTGTACAGCGTATGGCCAGTTCCCCCTTCAGTAGATAAGGCGTTAAGCTTCTTGCTTCCCTTCGGTGAGTTCGCAACCAATGCGAGCATAGACTATGCTATAATCTTCTCTATTATGTTAGGAGCTATCTTACTCTTCGCAAGCGGACTACTAGGCTTGGTCAACGCGATAAGAAAGAAGGACAAGGATTTCCTGCTCTTTGAGAAACTTCCTACATTCCTGATATATATTGTTCCTTTAGTTATATTTATGTGGGGTTTACCTAACTTGCCGAGTACTACAGGGTTCTTCAACGCCGATGAGTCCATACTAGGGGAAGTGCTAAATGCGTTGCTTTTGAAGCCGATCTCGTCCAACCTAGCAGGATACATAATAATATGGTACACTGCCTTCACGCTCTTGTTCAATTGGGCCTCTAAAGCGATCTTGTTGAAGAGATATGAGAACGCTTCTACTGGAGGATCTCTCATATTCGGATTCATAGATGGCGGGTTCGAAGGCGGATTGCTTCTACTCTCTAACACTATATCCTTCGTAAGAATATTGGTATTTGCCCTTGCTCACTACTATATCCTGGATGCCTTTTCGTTCATGGCATACTTCGCCAGCGAGCCCTTCGTGGGAGCTACGACTTCTACAATAAGCGTGCTGATCAACCCGCTTGGTATAGTTTTGCTGGTCATTGGAAACCTGCTCGCAATAGGCCTCGAGGGTCTAATAGTCTTCATTCAGGATATGAGGCTTCACTTCTACGAAATGTTCAGCAAGTTCTATGAAGGAAAAGGAAAGAAGTTCGAGCCTGCGGTAGCTTACGTTTCACTTGAGTAAGATAGGTCTGTTTTTTTCCACTTTGTCTCTTGTTTCTTTAAGAATCTCGTCTATCTTTCCCTCTATATCGGCGGGCAACTTAGAGAAGAGGGGTTCGACTTTGCCTATCTTGTTACCCGCTAAAGAGTCAAGCTTCACTGGTTCCCAGGAATTGATTCTAACGTTTAGCATCCCCATTAATTTCTCGCTATGTTTAGGCATCAGAGGGTGTAGCATGAGGGATATTGTATAAGATATGCCTGCCGATATCGCCAAAACGTTGGAAAGCCTCTTCACGTCAGTCTTAGCTAGCTCCCACGGTGCCTTTGAGTTAATGTAAGCGTTGTTTTCCCTGGCTAAACGCAGAAGCTCGTCTGTCCCAGCCTTAAGTTTGCCCTTCTCGAATTGCTCTCCCATCCTTAACGGGGCTTCCTCCATAAGCGAAATTAAGTACTTGTCCTTCTCGTCGAGCAGGCTGTAATCCACTCTAGGTATTTCTCCGTTGAAATACCGCTTAATCATGGTCAACGTCCTATTCGACAAGTTGCCAATATCGTCATTGAGCTCTGTATTGACTATCCTTATCACTTCCCTCCAAGTGAAGTTTGCATCCCTTTCTTCTGGCCTCAGCCTGATTAAGACATATCTCCAATACTCTATGTCCATGATGGACTGAGCTTCGTCTATCCAGATTCCTATTTTCCTGCTCTTACTGAACTTCTGGCCTTCATAAAGAAGGTACTCCGTGGCTCCTATAACGTCAGGTAGATGATACTTCCCTGAGGCCATTAGCATAGCAGGTAAAATGACAGCATGGAAGGGTATGTTATCCTTACCAATAAAGTAATAACTTACAACGTCATCATGTGTCCAAAAGTCCTCCCATGATTGGGGCTTTAGCTCTATCGTAGCAGAGATGTAACCTAATAGGGCTTCAAACCACACATACACTGTCTTCTTTTCAGCCCCTTCAAAGGGAGCGGGTATTCCCCACGAGTTATCCCTAGTTATTGCCCTGGGCTTTAGTCCCTCATTTACCCAGCTCAGCGCTACGGCCTTAACTGATTCCGGCATGGTTCTAGATGCCTTTATCCATTCAGAAATTTTATTGTTAAATTGACTTAAATCGAAGAACCAGTGCGTGGTGTTCTTCAGGATCGGTTTCGAACCGCAGATTGAGCACTTCGGATCAATTAATGAAGACGGCGTGAGCAACCTACCACAGTTGTCACATTGGTCTCCCCTGGCGTCCTCAAAACCGCAGTATGGACATTTCCCCTTTACGAACCTGTCGGGAAGAAATATCTTGTCGTTTTCACAGTAAGGAAGAACTTCTTCCTGAGTTATAACATATTCTTGAATTGAAAGAAGGAAATCCCTTACAAACCTCTTGTGAACCTCGGACTCGGTTCTGGTGTAATTGTCATAGCTTATCTCCCAGACGTCCATGAAGAGCTTCTTGTCATATTCATGAGCTTGGTCCGTCAGTTCCTTGGGGCTAACCTTCCTCTTTAATGCCTCAACCTCAATTGGTGTCCCATGCTCATCGCTACCGCTCACGAAAACTACGTTTTCCTTGCCGTATTTTAGCCTAGCATACCTAGCGAAGACATCAGCGGATAGAACTGACCCTATCATATTGCCTAAGTGTGGTACTGCGTTCACATAAGGCCAAGCTGAAGCCACAAAGATTTTCATTTAGAGGTTAACTAATTATAAGGTTAAAAAATAAATTGAGGCAACGTCATGCTTGACGAATATAAATATCCTTTCATCAAAAGCCCTGAAGCTGAACTTAGAAGAACTTACGGTTCGTCCATTAGGCTATCCGACATATTGGCAAGCGATAGTGAATTGTTAGATCAGGTAAAGAGAAGAATTAAGGAAACTGTAGAGCATAAAAAGGCAAAACCATATCTCAACGTGAGAAACCCAGTCCTGATGTTTTACACTACGCTCCTAGCTCTCGCTGCAATAAAAGATGACGAAATAACCTCAAAATACGTGGACTCTGAGGTAGAAATGTTCTCAAGACTTATGGAAAAGGAAACTGAGGATGACTTGATTGAACTCTCCAATATACTAGGTTTCAACGTTAAACGCTGTGAGAAAGTAAGCTATCTACAAGATAAAGCTACGGTTTCCCTCGAGCTATGTTGCGACTTCGTGACGTATATAAGGGCATCGAAAGGAACCGAGGCCAAGCTATCGAAGCAAATCCTGGTAAATGGATATGTATATTTCAATAAGCATTCGCTCTCAGTTGTCCTAAAAAAGATACTCCGTATAAAATTGCAAGAGACATTAAGACCTTTGAAGGTTTCAATCCCAAAAACTCTTGAGGATTTGGTAAAGGGAAGGACGACAAGCATTCCACCATGCATCAAGAGACTAACAGAGAAAAAGGAGAAGAAGGAAAGCTTAACCGAAGAGGAGTCTCAAGTTCTCAACGCATACCTCATTGATGTAGGCGAGAAAACGGATGGATCAAAAGTCATAGTTTACTCTTGTAAGAAGATGGAGGAAAAAGGAATGTGCGTAGCTAACTGCAGAGTTAAGAATCCTCTACAGCTTGTCTTTAAAGGTAACAACAGTATAGAACCTCTGAATCACGGTAACGACGGAAAGGACGTAGAGGACATAAAAGACGATTGACCCTACAAAATGATCGAAAAAGAAGACAAGCAAGGTAACCATCACGAAAATTATTCTCTCCCCTCTTTCAATTATTCCTTTACCCTCCATCTTAACGCCTACAAGCTCCGCCTTAGACCGCAAGTAAGAGATAGTTAGAGAGAAACCTATGAGGGTAGACACCAAGAAGGAGTTGAAGCCCAGGAAGATGAGAGGAGAAATGAAGAAGATGTCCTCTATCCTATCGAAGCTAGAATCAAGGAAAGCTCCGAACTTCGACGCTTCCCCTTTAACCCTTGCGACCTCGCCGTCTAAAGCGTCCATAAAAGAGGAAACTGCTATGATCAAGACTCCCAAGAGAGGGTTTCTTGTCAAGAAGATTGACAATGCGTAAACTCCCGATAGGGCTAACCCTATGATAGTTATCGAGTTGGCTGATACGTTGCTTTTAGCGATCAACTTTGCAATTGGGGTGAGAACCTTTTTTGACTGTCTCCTTAGCTTTGTAATCAAGTCAACCACTACTGATTTAAGTTACTTCATCAACTCCTCCATAAATGGCTAAAAAGTTGATTTTAGTAACAACGGAATCTCACCCTATGCATAAAATATTTTTAGAGATAACTAATGAGGTCTCAAAGGAGGTAGGAATAGAGAGTGAAGTGAGAAAAGAGGACTATGCTTTCGTAACTGATTACGGAGAAAAAGATGACTTTGGAATGCCCTGGTTGCCTCAGCTTTTCCTTCAAGAGGACGGATCCATAAAGCCAATCCTCACTTCAATACCATTCAACGACTCGCTGAAGCCAGATAAAGAGAAAGCCAAATCAGAAGTCCTTAATAAAGTTAAAAACTCATAGACACAATACCATAAGTGATAATTTTGAGCACTGTACCTTACGTGCCTACACCCGAAAAAGTAGTTAAAGCGATGTTGGAGTTAGCTAAGGCAAAGGAAGACGACATAGTCTACGACATGGGATGCGGAGATGGAAGAATAGTCATCACCGCAGTAAAGGAATTCAACGCTAAGAAGGCAGTATGTATAGAAATAAACGATGAAAGGATAAAGGAGACTAATTCTAATATAGAGAAAAACGGAGTGGTGGGAAGAGTTTCCATAGTGAAAGGAAGCTTCTTTGAGGCTCCTCTTTCAGAAGCCTCCGTGTTGACCATGTTCTTGCTACCTAACGTAAACGAAATGTTGAAGCCTAAGCTAGAGAGGGAGCTAAAGCCAGGAACAAGGATAGTATCTCACGAGTTCGAGATGAGGGAATGGATACCTAAGGAAGTGATAAAGGTAGAGGACGGAAATATGAACCATACGGTTTATCTTTATATTATTGGAGAAAACAAGGGATAGCGGTGAATTAAAATGAAAATATTGGTATTGAAGAGCGAAGATGGCAAGATAACTTCTGACGAAACCGTAGAAGGAGAAATAGGTCAAATAGTGAAGGATACTGCAAATAAGGCCCTTTCGGAATGGAACGAGGAGTCATCAGACTTCATAATTATAAAAGACTTTCATGAAGTGAGAATTCCACTTCCACTTAACCCGAAAATGTACGACGTACTTAAGAAGTTCTCCATGAGCAAGCAAGAGAAGTTCGCAATAATTAAAATACCGTCTTACGTGATAAGTTTCGACAACATGTGGATGGACAATGACTCTATAGATAGAAAAGTCTATGTAATTTCCTACTTCTTGGACGATAAAACGAAACAGGAGCTCATGGAGGACGCCGTAAAGCTCACTTCTCCCGAGAAAGAAGAGAAAGAACAAGAGACGGAAATTGAAGAGGAGGAAGACGAGGAGCTTTAAGATCGTGATGTCTTTTAGTGGACTACCCCGCCCTTGCGGGCTAGACATCCCCAACTCGCGATTTTCCTTCTCTGAGCAACCTCGAT